>RYWC01000117.1 GCA_003979335.1 Clostridia bacterium | reverse complement strand
GGTTCTCCGCCGTAAGTTCGTCAGCGCTTTCAAGTGTCACTTTTGTAACGTATCTTACGTTGAAGCGGTCGGGAACATATTCCTCTTCGCCCTCTTCACAGACAAGAAGAAGGGTGCGCTCGCCCGTATCCATACGCGAGTCTTCAAGAGTTTCCTGTATAAACTTGGTTTTTCCGCTCTCTAAAAAACCCAAAAACAGATATACGTTTATTTCAGTATTTTCGCCCATAATCATCCTTTATACGCCGAAAAGCTTTTTAAGTTCCTCTTCGGAAATCTGCGAACCGATTACGCACAGCCTGCCCGTATATGAAGCCGCGCCCTCCCTCACTTCTATACCGTCGGGAACGTAATCAAAGTGAAGCCATTTGCCGCATTCGCAGGCGACTATGCCTTTCGCGCGCAGAACCATTCCGAAGCGCGCCATATTCGAAAGGCTTGAAAGCATTTTTTCAAGTTCTTCCTTTTTGAACTTTTTGCCCGTTTCAACGCCCCAGCTTGTGAAAACGTCGTCTGCGTGATGATGATGTTCGTGGCTATGCCCGTGCTCGTGGTGACAATGTTCGTGTTCTTCGCCGTGCGCGTGCTCATCGTGGTGGCAGTGTCCATGCTCGTGTTCGTCGTCATGATGACCGTGACAGCAGTGGTGTTCACCGTCATGGTCTTCCCCGTGGTGATGTCCGTGACGGCATTCGCTTTCGCCGTGTCCGTGACCTTCGCCGCAACAATGGTCGCCGTTATGCCCGTGCTCTTCGTCATGATGACCGTGGCAACAATGGTGTTCCCCGTGATGGTCTTCATCGTGGTGATGTCCGTGACAGCAGTGATGTCCCTGCTCTTCAAGCTCTTTCAGCTCGCTTTCAAGGGTGTGGGCGTGTTCCATTGCGGAAAGAATCTCCTTGCCGTCAAGCTCGTTCCAAGGGGTTGTGACGATTGTCGCCGCAGGATTATGAGCGCGGACAAGTTCAACCGCGTTATTCAGTTTTTCCGTACCGGCAATATCGGCATGGCTGAAAATTATGCAGGATGCGCGCTCTATCTGGTCGTTGAAAAATTCCCCGAAATTTTTCATATACATTTTGCATTTAGCCGCGTCCACTACCGCCGAATAGGAATTAATTTCACTGTGTTTGAGATTTGCGCTTTCAACCGCCTTGATTACGTCCGAAAGCTTGCCCACGCCCGACGGCTCGATAAGTATGCGGTCGGGATGATATTCGGCTTCCACCTTTTCAAGCGCTTTCGCAAAATCGCCTACAAGCGAACAGCAGATACAGCCCGAATTGAGTTCGTTAATCTGTATGCCCGCTTCCTGCAAAAATCCGCCGTCAACTCCTATTTCGCCGAATTCGTTTTCGATTAAAACAAGCTTTTCGCCTGCATACGCTTCTTTAATTAGTTTTTTTATCAGCGTAGTTTTGCCTGCTCCTAAAAATCCCGAAAATATATCAATTTTAGACATTATTCCACACTCCTATTTAATTTTAGTGCGCAAGCAAAATAACTTCCGCTTGCGCCTTATATTTCTTATTTAATTATTTCAAACTTTATTTTCAAAACTTTGCAATCAATATGTAAGCTTACGGAATGAACCGTCCTCTTTATGTATCATAATGTTCGCGTCCTGATTGTCGGCAAGGGTCTTGCAATAGTCAATCGCCTCTTTCTGAGTCTTGAAAAGTTTTATGGCTTTAGCTCCGCCGGCAGCTTTAATCTGCCACATATTGTTTTCCTTGCGCTTTGAAATATGATACGTCTTGGTCGCAGGTTTTGCATCCTCTTTCTTCGCCGCAGGTTTGGAAGCCGAAGACTTAGCCGCAGGTTTTTTAGCAGGGGCGGAAGTTTTCTTTGCCGCAGGTTTCTTTTCCTCTGCCGTTTCCGCCGCCGCGGTTTCTTCCTCAGGCTGAACCTCTTCAACCTTTTGGGTCGTGTAAACTTCTTCCGCGGTTTGCCTCTCTTCCTCAACCGTTCCGGTATCGTTACAATTTTCAGAAAGTTCGCTAAGAGTTTCTTCGGACCGCGCTTCTTCTACCTTAGCGACGCTCTTTTTCTTTTTTGAGTTGCCTACGCAGACTGCAACAATTATAACGGCTATAATAAATACAACCGCCGCGCCTGCGGCAATATATACCCAAAGGGGAAGATTTACAAAAAACTCTTTAATCGAACCCATAACTTAACCTCTTACTTCTTTTTAATATTGTAACCCAAAATACAGGCAAAAGCAAGCTTTTATTAAAAAAAGAAATAAGCCTGCGCATTGTGTATATGCGCAGGCTTTGAATTTTTAAAATCAATATTTGGTGACTTTGACTGTCTTTATGATAATAGGTTTTTTGGGAACGTTGAAAGAAACCGCCGTACCCTTGTCGCTGTCAGGCTTATTCGAAAACTCGTCAAAGTTATCAACCCTTACAGATTCGCTGAGCACCGTATAGAAATCGCTTGCCGTACCGCCGTGATACTCGGAAATATAATCTTTAACGTCTTCCACGAAATCGTTGAAAGTTTCGGTACCGTTGAGCTGAGCGAACACGGCATAATTAGCCGCAGAATACGAAGAGCTCGAACCCGTTTGCAAAGCAAAGAGCGAAGTCGCGCAATTAGTCTTGTAGTCGGCAAGAATAATCTGGTCGGAAGTGGGCTTCACATAAAGCTTTTGGGTGCTTTCCTTTTCGTAATGATACATTTTAAGGCAACCGTAATCCGCAGTGAGCGCGCCCTTTTCAATCTCTTGCTGAATATTATTTTTATACTCGCCCAAAACGGTAGGAAGCGCGTCAGCTTCGTCAACGTATTCGTTGCCGTTCTTATCATAGCGCAGTTGCGAATATACGGAAGAAGTAAATTTGCCTGCCTTGAAAAGCTGAACGTAAACGTCCTCTTTTGACTGCGCTTCGAAATATTCCACCATCTGACCGGCATTGCCAACATTTGCGGCATAGCTTTCCGCGTCGTAGGTATATGCGCCTGTAAACCAGTCGTTGGTCTTATAATCGTGGATTACAAGGTTGTCATAAAAATTATTTTCGGCAAGTTCGATAAAATGCTTTACGGTATGAGGATACATATTCCTGTAAAGCC
>RYWC01000116.1 GCA_003979335.1 Clostridia bacterium | reverse complement strand
AGATGTGTATAAGAGACAGCTATTATTAAAGGACAGACAGTTGTACATCTCAACGTCGCCTTCCATGACCGAACCGCCGAGTTTGAAACCGTTTCCGTCTCCGTCGCGAGTTCTGAAATATCTTGCGTCGTCACCAGGCCCGAACACTTCGGTATAACCTTGGTCGAAGGTAGGGAATCTGTCATGGAAGGCGACGTTGAGATGTACAACTGTCTGTCCTTTAATAATAGAATGCACGGCGTAACCGATAACTCCAATCCCGGATTCCTTAAGGTTGAAGGAGTTACAAGCTACGATAACAGCGCTGCGGTAGACGACGATCCGAACAGCCCTACTTTCGGACAGATTATAGCGTATGTTCAGAAGTCGGACGAAGAAAAAGTAGAGCATCACGCAAATATAGACGTGTCCCGTCAGATTTACAGCTATAACAGCGTTATAGATACACTTTCGGTCAACAGTTCGATAGCTGTTAAAGCAAGTGCGGACGCTTACCGCGGTTCTGTTACCGACAGCGTTCTCAGTCTCGGCTATGCAGCTATAAAATCAAACTTTATTGAAGGAAGTATAGATGCCGACACCAAAAACGAAGGCGGCGTAACGTATACAAGACAGGGCGTAGCTTTGTCTGCCGACGCGGTATTTTCAACTTTGCCTATTGAAATGCAAATAGGTGAAAATGACGAAAGAACTTTTACTTATAATTTATCCGGTTTGCACGACCTGTACGCTTATGATTCCTTAAACGGCACTTATAATACGGACGGCGAGTTGAACGCCGGCAGGGTACACATTACTTACCGCAACCCTGATAATTCTATAAACATGAAACAGATTCTTGCCAAGAAAGAAGGCGTAGACGATACTCTTTTAATCAGCGGCAAAAATATCGGTTCTGAATTGAATAAATCGAGATGGGAAGATTATGAACACTTCTTCAAGAATGATTTTGTAGACGGCTCTGCGGAAAACGACGATACCGCTAAGGTTTTGAGGGCGAAAGAAACACTCACAATCAACACAAATGCAAATGCCGTTTATCAGGACTTTGAAGTTCCTATTAAATTGAACGGTTGCACGATAAGTTGGGCGACATCCGATTCTTCTATTGTTGAGGTGGGCACTGAAGTGGAAGAATCTTTATCTACTTCCAAATATATTTCAATGCTTGTTTACCGTCCGCTTGACGAGCCTGTAAAAGCTACTATAACTGCAACTATTGTCTGCGGTTCTGCTACGGAAACAAAAGACTTTGAACTTACGGTTATGCCCGGACAGCCGTCTATAGGTGAAATAAGCGTTCGTACACAGAAAGGAGAAGTAATTGCTGACGGAGGCTCGTATGTAGTTGATATGTTCGACTTGTTTGCAGAGCCTGAAATCCTTGTTAAAAACGGACTGGACTATCACGGTAAACTTCTTTCCAAAGACCAATACACTTACGAAACGACTTATCTTTATTCCTATGATAAGAATTCGGCTAAAATCGAAATAAAGGGTTTCACGCCTTCGAATGCCGGCGTTTATACGGTTACGCAGACGGTTACATTAAAGAGTGATACTTCGCAAGTTAAGTCAATGACTTATACTATGTATGTTTCCAGCGCCACCTCGGATGTTGATTTTATTAATTCGTCCGTTACGGTAAACAGGGACGGCTATATGATAACCGGTGAATTAAGCAATGCAACCGGTATGATTTACGCAGTATCTTCTTCAGCGGAAATTAATGTTACTAAAGAAAACATTAAGACCCTTCAAGGTGTAAAATCGTTTGCTTTCCGCGGCGATTTGATAAAATATCAATTTGAAAACCCGAACAAAGAAGCTTATAATATCTACTTTGCTTTATCGAACATGAACGGTGAAATTACGTCGCAGATTTATAAAGCTCAGATTGGCGTTGTTCCCGTGTCGACTAATGATGAATTTATGCAGGTTGCGGGCGGTGCAAAACTTGGGGAAGAGGACTCAACGCGTACAATTTACCAGCTTACTTCTGATTTAGACTTTACGGGTGTTAAATGGTCTTCGGGAACAAATCCTTTTACCGGATATCTGAACGGCGCGGGACACACTGTAAAGAATGTAACGATAAGCCAGGCAGTTGACAAGACGGGAATGTTCTCTAAAGTTGCAGGCGGCACAATTGCCAATATCAAGTTTGAAAATATTTCTATATCGAACAGCGATAAAAAGCAAACGGGTATTGTTGCGGTTACAGAAGGCGGTTATTTCCATAATATTTCTATAAAGAATATAAAAGTACAGGGCGGCGAGCGTACCGGCGGACTTATCGGTCAGGCTTTTGAAGGTAACGTAAGTACTGAAATCAGTCAGGTATCGATTATAAACGATAACGATAAGGATTACTATATCCTTGCTGGTACGGATGTAAGCAAAGCAAAACGCGCCGGCGGACTTATCGGATTGATACAAACAACTTCGGCTCCCGTAAACGGTTCTTATGTTTATATTTCCGACTGTTACGTTGTTGCAAGTATAAGCGGACTTGAACAAGTCGGCGGTATGGTCGGAGGATTTGACAATGCCAAAGCAGGACTTGAATATTATCTTGAAATTACGCGCTGCTATTTTGGCGGTACAGTTGCTTCAACCCATACGACCCCTCGTATAGGAGGAATGATTGGTTATCAGTCAGGCAATGCCGGTTACTTCAATGTAACAAGCTGTATCTCGTTAGGTAAATTGGTAAGTCAAGGTTATGAAGTCGAATATTCGCTTAAAGCGGCTTCGCCTATAATCGGAGGCTACTCTACCACGGCTACAAACATAGTTTCAAAATGTATAGCTAAGCAAGAAGAATATAATACAGACTTTATGGTTGATATATATCTTGACAGGAACTTGCAAAGGAATAAAGCAGGTATTGTTGAAAGTTTATTTAACAACGAATATGAAAAATATGAGAAAATTTGGTCCTTTGTTTCGGTGGAAGACCCCGAACATCCTAATTGGTTAAAGGCGCCTTACCTTGTTTTGAATTTTGTTGAAAATTAATTACTGAAACACTTAAAAACCGCCCTCATTACAGGGC
>RYWC01000115.1 GCA_003979335.1 Clostridia bacterium | reverse complement strand
GGTTTTTTGTTACATCAAGCATATTACAGGGGGTAATTCCCCGTCATTCTGAGCGAAACAAAGTGAAGTCGAAGAATCTCCTCGTTACTCTGCTTTACTTGGGGGACCCCTCGACACGCTCGGGGCGACACTGAAACCCCGTGGGATTCCTCGACAGGCTCGGGGTGACACTGAAACCCGAAGGGATTCCTCACGTTCGTTCGGAATGACAGCAGGGGCTTGGAATGACAAACACTGTCATTCTGAGCGAAACAAAGTGAAGTCGAAGAATCTCCTCGTTACTCTGCTTTACTTGGGGGACCCCTCGACACGCTCGGGGCGACACTGAAACCCCGTGGGATTCCTCACATTCGTTCGGAATGACAAGAAGATTCGGGGCTACATAAAAAACCACGCTCGGGGTGACAACCTTAGCAATTACAAAAGCCTGCCCACGCGGTTCATCATTTCTTTTTTATGGTCCATAAAGGAGTGAACGTATTTATTAAGTGTGACGGTGGCGTTTTTGTGACCCAAAATTTCAGACAGGGTTTTAACATCCATACCGCACTCTATGGCGCGCGTGGCAAAAGTATGGCGCAGTGCGTGAAAACCCTGATGTGGTATATTCAGCTTTTTAAGGCATATTTCAAAACTGCGCTGATACGCTCTGACGGCTACGCAGTTGCCTACCGTGGAAGCAACAACATATTTTGAGGAGCTTTTCTTCTTCAATTCGCGCAGGTGCGGAACCAACTGTCGCGGCAGAGGTATGGTTCTTACAGAATTAGGGGTTTTGGGCGTATCTGTTATTCTTTTCAGTCCGCCGTCAGGTTTAAGCCCGTCGTGACAGCTTTTGGTTATGCTTATAAGTCCCTTTTTAAAATCGACGTCAGACCACTCCAAAGCAAGAACCTCGCCTATTCTCATACCCGTATAAAGGGTTAAAACTATGCCGAACAGACGGGGTTTGTTCGCCGTAAAAACTTCTTTTTCAATTTTTTTCTGCTCGGCAACGGTAAAACTTGTAACCTTTTTTTCCACCGTTCGCGGTCTTACTATTTTGCCTGCAATGTTTTCTTTTATCTGTCCGACAGCGTAAGCGGATTTTAAAGAGTTCTGCAATACCGTTACAACGCTGTTGACCGAATTGGGCGCAAGCGCGCCGCCCGTCTTTAAGTTGCCGCTTTTCAAAAGCCGCATTATGTACTGTTGTATTACAAGCGGAGTAAGCGTTTCGATTTCATACCCCCCTATCTGTTTCAGGATATGCTGACGGACTATTTCAGTATACCTTACATAAGTTTTTTGCTTGGAAACGGGTTTAACGTAGTTTTCAAGCCATTCCGCTAACCATTGGTTATAAGTCATATATAACTGCCTCCTTAAAAATTATTGAAATAATGTGGTTTTTATAAGACCGCATATTTTTAATTTTCAGGTGCGGCGTTTAACGTATGAAGGCTTTATCTTTTGTGTAAACATCAAAAAGCCCGACGCCGTAACGGCGTCGGGCTTAAAAATTATGAGTTGTAAATGTACGTCAGCAAATCGACGCATTTATCTATGCCGAGTTTTCCGCTATCCAAGGCAATATGGTAATCGGCGGCAACGCCCCACTCCGCTTCCGTATAATCTTTATAATAAGCCGCGCGGCGTTTGTCTTTGTCTTTAAGACGTTTTTCGGGTTTGTCGGTTTTTTCACCGTAAAGCGTGACAATGCGTTCGGCGCGGAATTTTTCGTCGGCATGGACAAAAACCTTTAAAACGTCATCCCTATCCTTTAATATATAATCTGCACAGCGCCCTACGATAACGCAAGGGCTTTGGGCAAGCTCTAAAATAATTTTGCGCTGTTCAATCCATATTCTGTCCTGATTGGTCATACCGTCGAAACGGGTCGGGGTTCCGAAAGCCCTGCCCAGCCAGGTGCGGTGCTCGGCGTATTCGCCGCTGTTTGCTATATATTCTTCGCAAAAGCCCGAGTTTGCGGCTACTTTTTCCAAAATTTCTTTATCGTAACAGGGGATATTCAGTCTTGCGGCAACTTCTTTGCCAACCGTTCTGCCTCCGCTGCCGAACTGACGCGAGATTGTAATAACTTTAAACATATTCACCTTCCGCCTGCGGCAATTGTGCGCGCGGCATATTTAAGCTTTGGGCTTATTTTGATTTTACAATAGATTTTTTGCGTTGTCAACAAGTCTTACAAATTATGGTATTTACCTGAACGCATAATCGGCAAAATGCGGAACAAAATAATGGTACACGGAGGAAAGTTATGCAATTTGACGAAACCAAGACTTACAGAAATCTTGCAAGAAGTTTTGCAGGCGAAAGCCAGGCAGGAATGAGATATCAGCTTATTGCCAAGCAGGCTATGGCACAGGGCTATGTAACACTTGCCGACACCATAAAAGTTCTTGCACACAACGAAACGGAACACGCGAGAAGATTTTTCGAAGAACTTAACAAGCACGGCGAATATCTTGAGAACATCGACCTTGACGCGGGTTATCCCTATCATGGCGGTGATATAGAGCAGAGCTTAAAGCTTGCAGCCGAAGACGAACGTAAGGAACACGAAACAATCTATCCCTCTTTCCAGAGAGACGCCGAAGAAGAAGGTTTTAAAGATATTGCTAACCTTTTCAAACTCGTTGCACAAGTGGAAGTAAGGCACGAAATGATATTCAATTACCTTTACGAAGCTTTCAAAAAGGGAGTTTTGTACAGTAATGAAACGCCTATCCTCTACATTTGCAGCGAATGCGGTTATATGCACACCTCGACTAAGGCATGGAATGTTTGTCCGCTTTGCCAGTCAAGTCAGGGCTATGTTGAGTTGCACATTCCGTTTGAAAAGGAGAAAATATGAGAAAGACTAACGAAAACAACAAAACCACTTCAACCAAAAACAGCAAAACAAGCGAAAGCAAAAGCGTAAAGAACTGCGGCGGTAAGGGTTGTGGCAAAAACACGAAAAACTGCAAGTAATTTTAAATCGGGAAGCAAGTTTAAAGACAGCTTCGACCCCAACGGAAGTTACACCGGCACGCCCGTAGACGGCGGAAAGCCTGTTCAGGACGTTGACGATTTATAAGATGTAACAAATTAAAAG
>RYWC01000114.1 GCA_003979335.1 Clostridia bacterium | reverse complement strand
GGTTAAGACGGAGCCCTCTCAAGGCTCAATCCCGGGTTCGATTCCCGGCAGGGTCACCACTTGGAAACTAAACCGAACCATTTCACAATGGTAAGTTTAGTTTCCTTTTTCTTTACTCAAAAAGTCTTTTAAACCGCCATATTAGCACATTAAACGGCTTTTATGCCGCGAAAGGCTATTGACTGAAATTGCGGTGTGTTAGGCTCGTGCGCCAAAGGCAAACCAAAACCCGACTGTTATCAGTCGGGTTGCTGTGTTTCGCCCTTATTTGCCTTAATACACACCGCAAGAAAAGTTTCAGTCAATAGCACCGTGGAATAAATGCCGTTACTGTTTTGTATTAGGTTACAAGTAAAGTAATTATAATGCTTTCGTTCATAAATCTTATGGTTTTAGAGTAAAAAGAAAAGCCCCGACGTACCGCTGGCGTAGCCAGATTATCGTCATCGGGACTTATTTTTAAGGGGCTGTTATAGTGAATTTCTATATGGTCGTTATATAGTACGATTTCTTTTATCAGATAGTTTATGAGCATTTGGGGTTCTAATTTCAACGCTTGCTCGTAAAATTCTCTTATATCTTTCTCGGTTATTTTAATTACCGTTTTGCTTTGTTCTATTAAAATCAGCCGTTCTAATTCTTCTTGGCGTTCTTCGTACTGCTTTAAGTATTGCGCCGTATTTTTGGTTATAACGCCTTGTGCAATGGCTTTCATTGTGTTATCGATAGCGGTTTCAATTTCTCGTTTTTCTTTCAGTAACGAATTTAACGCCGTGTTTACTTTCGTTCTGCTTTCCTGCAATGCAAGTATTCCTTTAATTGCGGCTTGCAAATTCTGCGGTTTGCTTAATTCTTTAACCGTAAAATCAATTACAAGATTTTCAAGTAAGTCTTTGGGTAATATCGTTTTTTCGCAAGGTGTAATATTTACTTTCCGTCCACGGCATTTATAGTAATACCGTCTTTCACCGTTTCTGCCCGTACCGCTTTCGCCTATAAGGTTTTGTCCGCAATGACCGCAACGCAATTTTCCTTTTAATAAATATTTAACCTCTATACTGCGTTTACCGTGCTTATTCTGCGCTAAAATGCTGCGCACTCTGTAAAAGATTTCTTCGGGAACGATTTGCGGATACATATTGTCAACGATTTCTTCGCCGTGCTTATATACGCCTAAATATTTTTCATTTTTCAAGGTGTTGTAAACGGTATTCATAGCAAACGGCTTGCCCTTATAGGTTTTTCCGTTCAATGTCAACGCTTTAATTATGTCTTTTACATAAACGCCTTTTGAAAATTCGGAATACATAAACCGTACATTTTCGGCTCTTTCTTCGTCAATGACAACTTTTCGTCCGTCAACTTTATAGCCGTAAGGAACGCCGCCGCCTTGATATAAGCCTTTTAATCGGGTTTCACGCATACCGCGCTTAACCTTTTGCGAAAGCTCTGCGGAATAGTATTGGTTCATTCCTTCGAGTAAACTTTCAAGTATAATGCCTTCGGGCGTATCGGGTATATTTTCCATAGCCGATAACACTTTAACGCCGTTTTGCTTTAATGTGTGCTTGTACATTGTAGCTGCGAATTTATCACGGCTAAATCTATCAAGTTTATAAACTAATACAAATTCAAACGATTTCTTTGCGCTGTCCTTAATCATACGCTGAAAGTCTGGACGGTTGTCCGTTGTGCCTGATATTGCTTCGTCTATGTAGGTGTCGATAATCATTATATCGTGGCTTTTTGCATAGTCCTGACAAACTCTCAACTGTCCGTCTATTGAGTGCTCTGTTTGTTTATCGCAAGAGTATCTTGCATAGATAACTGCTGTTTTCATAGTTCTTAAAACTCCTAAATTTTATTTTGTCTTTCGACAAGGGGCGAACAAACGGAAACGCATTGTTTGGCGTGTTCTCTCTCGTGTGTTATGCTCTGATGCAAGGGCCACGACAGTAGTGCATTTAACCCTTGCAACAGAGTGCGCTTTCGTTTACGCTCCGCCGGTCGATAGACAAAATATTCAATTTGACTTGGGCATTTTCTCTATTATCTCTGGACTGACTTTGCCCAAAATTTCACCGTCCACTATACAAGTGAAATTGTCCGCTAAAATCAGCTTTCTATCGTCCACGCCGTAACCGCATATAACATCTTCGTCCAAAATATCACTGTCAAAAGTGGTGGGTAGTTTACCGCCAAAAACAAGTTTTTCGCCGCTCTTTTCTATGTATTTGAGTAGATATCTCACGGACTGCGTAACTTCTTCTTTCCGTCCTAACGGCTCAAAATCGTTTCTGCCGAATTGCTTTAAAAAATGCGTGTTTTGAAAAGTGGTCTGCATTTTATGCTGTTTAGTGCTGTAATCTTTTGTTTCTATAAGTTCGCCTATCATTTGCGGTATGTAAAATATTCCGTGAAAGTGTAGGCGTTCTTTTTCGGGGGAGCGCTCGAATACGCCTATGTATTTCCAACCGTTACGGCTTACGGCGTGTTTTAATGTGTTGCGTAATTTCTTTTCAAAACTTTTTTCGTCGTGTAGTGCGTTATCGTATGTGAAAGTAACGAAATAATCCCAACGCTGTAAATTTACCTTGCGCCATAACCGCACTTTTCGCCGAATTGCATTGTTGTTCATACGCTCGGTATTCTGCTCTATAAAAGCGGTTGTTTCTTCTTCGGTAGGTAAAACATTTTTCATTTGTTCGGCTATGTATGCTTTCCGTTCTCGCTTGGGTAGTTTTTTGCTTTCCGCATATGCCGTTTCAAATTTTTCTTTGGGTGTAGGTGGACTATCGTCCTTTTTTATTTCTAATTGCTTGGGTTTAGGCGTTTTCCGTCTGCGCTTTTCGCTTGGGAAATTCTCTTTCGGTATGGCTATATAATGACCGCCGTCCGAATATACTTTTGCATTTATGTAGGGCATTTGTTATCTCCTTGTTGTTGAATATATAAAACATATGTTTGTGTTAAAGGGTAAAAAATTTGCGGAATACTTAACTTTTTCTTCGCTTGTATTCCGCTTTCGTTAAGTTCTTTTGTTAGTCTTTCTTGATTTTCTTTCTTAACAGCAATGCAACGGGTACTATAAACAGCATACA
>RYWC01000113.1 GCA_003979335.1 Clostridia bacterium | reverse complement strand
GACGGGGACAGGATAAAAGGCAAAATAGGCATAGTTTTTCAAGGTTCTGCGCTCGATAAAAAAATGTCCGTATATGATAACCTGAAATCGCGCGCGGCGCTTTACGGCATATTCGGGCAGGAATTCAAAACAAGGTTGAACGAGCTTTGCGAACTGCTTGATTTCAAAGATATTCTAAAACGTCCTTTAAACAAACTTTCCGGCGGACAGAAAAGACGCATCGATATAGCGCGCGCTTTGTTCCATAATCCGCAACTGCTCATATTGGATGAACCGACAACGGGACTTGACCCTAAAACAAGAAAAATAGTATGGCAGGTAATAGATAAACTCCGTGCAGAGTGCGGATTGACTGTGTTCTTAACAACACATTATATGGAGGAGGCCGCAGAAGCAGATTACGTTGTGATTTTAGACGGCGGTAAAAAAGTTGCTGAGGGAACTCCACACGAGTTGAAAAATTTATATGCAAACGATTTTGTGCGGTTTTATTCGAATATAGACGAAGCGGAAAAATTGTTGGCGCCGCTCGGCTACATTATGAAAAAAGAAAAGCAATTTCTTGAAGTTGAACTAAAAAAGACAAACGAAGCTACCGAAATCATTAAAAAGAACCCCGAGCTTTTTACGGATTTCGAAGTGCTGAAAGGCAATATGGACAACGTGTTTTTAAAAGTTACGGGCAAAGACTTAAAGGACGTATAAGATGAACGCAAAAATTATCGAGTGTAAGAAATTAATTTCTTTTGTAGGGCGCAATACCAAATGTTATTTCAAAGACAAATTTATGTTTTTCGTATCGCTGTTGTCGCCGATTATCCTTTTGATTTTATTCGCAACTTTTTTAAGGAACGTTTATATAGACAGCTTTCAAACCTCGCTAC
Source organism: Clostridia bacterium (assembly GCA_003979335.1). The sequence goes on along the minus strand of RYWC01000113.1, from coordinate 2,238 downwards.
CTGAAAATTTTGCAGTCAACAGCAGAATTTTAGAGGGGATAACAGGGGCGTGGCTTATGTCGTCTATATTGTCGGTCAGTTCCGTAACGGTTGCATTCTGTTCAAATGTAATTATGATAAACGATAAAATAGACGGAAACTTTAACGATTTTCGGGTGTCGCCCGTAAAAGGCACTACAATATCGCTGTCTTATTTTGTTTCAAACTTTTTTGTTACATTTATAGTTATGATATGTCTTATGCTTATCGGACATATTTATCTTGCATGCGTGGGTTGGTATATTTCCGTAGGCGACGCGTTTATGATAATAGTCGATGTTTTCTGTTCTGTGCTGTTCGGTACATTATTGGCCGGTTTGGTTGAAAGCTTCATTGCGTCGCAGGGCGGATTATCCGCAGTTTCAACGTTGGTGTCGTCAATGTACGGTTTCATTTGCGGCGCTTATATGCCGCTGTCGCAGTTTTCGGAAGGGTTGCGCAATACTTTATGCCTGCTTCCCGGTACTTACGGAGTTGGTATAATACGCAACCATTATATGAATGGGTATCTTTCGGCTCTTGCAGACGAAGGAGTCCCAGCCGAAGCGATTAACGAAATAAGAATTAATTTTGATGCGGATATAAAAGTATTCGGAACAGATATTCCGCTCGGCGCTATGTACGGAATTTTATTGGGAACCTGCGCATTGCTTCTTGCGGCGTATATTGCGGTGGTTTTCATTCAGAATAGAAGGAAAAGGAGCGTAAAATGAAAAAATACGAATTTGTACAAATCAAGTTGCAAAATAACTATGTTGCAATCGCAGTTATGTCCGAACACAGGCAAATAATCGAATAATGGGCGGATAAAGGTTACAGGTATGTCGGATTTATACCGACTAAACAAGGCCCCAGCGGCAAAATAGTGGAAGCCGATTTAATTTTTGAAAGCTTGTCATAGTTTCTGTTGCTAAAAAGCGATATTAATGCTATAATTAACTTAAATTAATTTTCAGGTGTAAACAATTATGGATATAAAAAGATTGAAAAAATATGCCGAACTTATCGCAAAGTGTGGTTTGAATGTTCAGAAAGGACAGGAAGTAATAGTCCGTTGCGGACTTGACCAGCCAGAATTTGTCGCTATGTGCGTAGAGGAATGCTATAAGTGCGGCGCGGAAAGAGTTAAGGTAGAATGGTCGTATATGCCTGTTGCCAAGCTCAATTATAATTACAGGAGTTTGGAATCGCTCTCAGAATTTACTGCAATAGAAAAAGCAGAGTGGGAAAGAAAAGTTGAAAAACTTGCCTGCCTTTTGTGGCTTGATTCGGACGACCCTGACGGTTTGAGCGGAACGGACAGCGAAAAAATAGCAAAAGCCAGCCAGAACAGGTTTCCTTTCATTAAGCCTTACAGGGATAAGATTGAGAATAAATATCAATGGTGTATTGCCGCAGTGCCCGGGAAAGAGTGGGCAAAAAAGATTTATCCCTCGCTTTCCGACGAGGACGCGGTGGAAAAACTTTGGGAAGACATATTAAACTGTTCGCGCGTGGATTCTGACCCTTTAAAGGCGTGGGATAATCACAATTCAAATCTTGCAAGAAGATGTAAATTTTTAAACGATTATAAATTTGAACGGCTTGAATACAAGAGTGCGAACGGTACCGATTTTACGGTTGGGCTTAATGAAAAAGGCATCTTCTTGGGCGGCGGCGAATATGCGCTCGGAAGCAACATTTACTATAACCCCAATATTCCCAGCGAGGAAGTTTTCACAACCCCTATGCGCGGAATTGCCGACGGCAAGGTTGTTGCAACGAAACCGCTTTCTTATCAGGGAAAGCTTATTGAAAATTTCTGGATTCGCTTTGAAAACGGTAAAGCGGTAGAAGTGGGCGCGGAAAAGAATGAAGATTTGCTTAAAAAAATGATTTCTATGGACGAAGGCGCGGCGTATCTCGGTGAAGTCGCTTTGATTGCTTACGATTCGCCTATAAACAATACGGGGATTTTGTTCTATAATACGCTGTTTGACGAGAATGCAAGCTGTCATCTGGCGCTTGGCAGAGGTTTCAACAACTGCCTTGAAAATTATGAAAACTATACTGTTGAAGAGTGCGAAAAACTCGGCGTAAACAGTTCAATGATTCATGTCGATTTTATGATTGGCAGTAAGGATATGTTAATTGTCGGCGTTACAAAAAGCTGCGACTTTGTAAGTTCGCCGTTCTTTTTATCAAACGATGCAATCTCGT
>RYWC01000112.1 GCA_003979335.1 Clostridia bacterium | reverse complement strand
GTTAAAAAATAAAATAAATTAAAAAAAGAGGTTTAAAATGGCTAAAATTTTGAACATTAAAAAAGAAAATTGTCCGCAGAACCATCCCTGCCCTGCGGTAAGGATATGCCCTGTCGGGGCGCTTTCGCAGAAAGATTTCAACGCGCCCGAAATTGACCGCGCAAAATGTATTAAGTGCGGCAAATGCTCGTCATTCTGTCCTAAAAAAGCGCTTGTGCTCGAAAACTGAATTTTTAAAAGGCGGCAAAACGCCGCTTAAAGACTGTTGCGTTATAAAAATTTTTAAAGTATAATTGGCTTATGAAAAAATTTTTGACAGTTTTGATAGGTTTGACCGTATGTCTCGGGGTTGTTTCGGGTTGCTTTTCGGGCGGTGACGGCGCAGAAAAGGACGGGGAGCGATTCAATGAATACAGGCAGGAACTTGATTATACGGAAAGCACGGAAAGGATTTTAAATCCCGACCAGGGTTTTTACCGCCCGATTTACGTCAAGGTTACGCAAACGGGCGTAAGTTATAACAAAAACATTATAGACGGAAATGAAAGGCTGTATCACTTACGCGCGGATATCAGCGAATTTTCAGGGGCGGTAAACGGTTCAGCCGACCGCCTTTTGACGGACGCGGCGTTGGACGGCGTCAGGGAACTTCTTTCATACATTAAAAGCCGCGACAAGAATGCTGTGGTAAGATTTGCCTATGACCCGGGCTATAACGGCAACAAAGATAAAGAGCCGAATATCGAAATTATAAAAAAGCATATAGTACAGCTTTGCGGCGTGATGAACGGGTTTGAGAGCACAATCACCGCCGTAGAGACCGGCTTGATAGGTCCTTGGGGTGAAATGCATTCAAGCCGGATTGCAAAACCCGAATATATTACGCCTGTTTTAGGTGAGTTTTTAAACAACACGCAGAATATTCCCGTGCTTGCAAGGACGCCAAAAATGATATACGACTATCTTGGCATAACATTGAAAGATATCGGCGGGTATAGTATAGACGGTTCGTCAAAGGCTTACAGGCTTGGAATTTACAACGACGGGTATCTGGGGTCGGGGAACGACCTGGGAACGTACACGGACAGGCAAAAGGAAATTGCGTTTTTAAGCGGACAGACAGACCATCTGCCCTTCGGAGGCGAAGTGGTAGTGCCGTCAAGCAGTCTGCACGACATAGACAAATGCCTTCCTGAAATGTTTGATATTCATTTAAGCTATCTCAACACGGAATGGAACAACGAAGTTATCGACAAGTGGAAAAATTCCGTTTATACTGCGGAGTGCGGCGGCGACGAAGCCTATTACGGCAAGTCCGCGTTTACATATATAGAAAACCGTATGGGTTACAGGTTTGTACTCAGCGACTCTGTTTTTTCTTATTCTGATAAATTCGATGAATTAAGGATAAAGCTCGATGTCGGCAACGTCGGTTTCGGCAACCTTAATAAAAAGAAAAACGCACAGCTTATTTTTGCCGACGGAAACGGCAGGGTTGTTCTGACCGAACAGGTTGAAAGTTTTACAGGGAGCGGAATTTTGAATTATTCCGTGAACTTAAATTTGGATAACGGAGATTACGCCGTTTATCTGCGACTTTACGGGGAAGAGGCGGAAGGTGTTCCCCTTTACTTGTTGCAATTTGCAAATGACCTTTGGAACGCTGATTTGAAAGCTAACAAAATAGGCGCAATAACAATTAGCAGGTAAAATTTTATGTTTTCGTTTTTAAAGAAGAAAAACAAGCTTAAAGAAGAAAAACAGGTCAAATTCGTATATTCGGACGAAACGAAATCCGATGACGGATTATCGCGCGGCTACAAATTAAATTATTCCGTAGGCGCGGACATAACCGATATACCCAATCCGACAGCGGACGATTATGAAAAGGCTTTTGCCGTGCTTGACGGAATAGGCAAAAATATGGTTATAGTCGAAAGTGGGGACGGAGCCGAAAAGTTTGCTTTCATTCGTCCGTCGTTTGAACGCGATAAAGAAAAATATTACTGCGAATATGAAAAAACGAAAATCAGCGACGGTAAAAAAACAACCCGTTTATATTCGACGACTATAGAATGCGGCGCCGTCGGGGGCATAATTGATTTGTTTTGCAGCGGTAAGGCGCCCGATGTTTCGGGCTGGCATTTTATGATTGAGTTTTGAAAGCTTTTATAGACAATGATTGATAAAATGTTTAAAATCGGTTGAGTAATTACAAAATTAGTGATAAAATTATGCGGTAAAATAATTAAAAGCAGGTAATTTTATGTTTACTAAAAGTTTGTTGAATCAGTTGATTTACAGATTAATACTTTGCTGTGTTTCCGCGCTTGCGGTGTTGTTGACTTTCGGCATATTTTACGTGGGAAGCGGTCCCCAAACTCTTACTTGGGAATTTTTGAAATACTATACCAATATAAGCAATTATTTTGTTTTCGCCGTTTCGGTAATTGTGCTTGCTGATACGGTAAAGCGCGTACGTTCGGGCGAAAAAGAGGGCAGCAACCGCAAAGTGCGCACCCTGAAATTTATGACCACTGTTATGATACTTGTAACTTTTCTGGTCTATCTTATACTTTTAGGCGAACCGTTCACCGCGGATTTCTGGCGAAATATAGGCAATCTTTCATATCATGTGTTTGCCCCGATACTGTTTATAGCGGATTATCTTTTATTCGAAGAAAAGAAGTCAATTTCGGTTTTTGCGCCCCTTTACAGTATAATTATTCCGCTTGTCTATGTGTGCTATGTCTTTATTTTGGGCGCGGCGATAGAGGGCTTTGAATATCCCTATTACTTCCTTGACGTAAACGATTTGGGCTACGGCGGAGTAATGGTTTGGGTGGTAATACTTGTAGCGGTATTCACGGTTTTAGGCTATCTGTTATGGCTGTATAACAGAATTACTATTGAAAACGGCAAACTGAAAATCGATTTTAAAAACCTCATAAAACGCAGGCAGCCTTTAAAAGACGCGTCGGCGGAAGAAACATCGTCGGGCGCAGCCGCCGAGAAGGAAAACATTAACAAGGAATAATTTAAATTAATAAATATAAAAAATCACCGCCGTGCGCAGGAACTGTCTCTTATACACATCT
>RYWC01000111.1:1999-3128 GCA_003979335.1 Clostridia bacterium | reverse complement strand
AAGATTTGAATGTGTTTACGTCAAAAGGAATCTCAACACGGACGCTGTCATGCTTTTTAACATACACTTTCGAAAAACCGCGCAATAATTTATCTTTAAGCGCAGTGGAACATTTTGTCTTTTGCAGATAGAACTGCACAACCGCAAAACCGTCCGAACCGCCCGTATTTTTCACGGTACAGCTGAGACCTTTTTCACTGATTTTCAGATTAGAATACTCAAACTGCGTATAAGAAAGCCCGAATCCGAAAGGATAGCGAACCTCGCTACGGTTCATTGTGCGGTAATCGCAGGGCTCAGTCCGCCCTTCGTAAGAGACGGGCAAAGTTTCGGTGAGTCTGCCCGACGGGGACGCTTCGCCCTTGATTATGTCAAGAACGGCGCGGGTAACGCCCTGACCGCCGCGGAAAGAAAACAGCACAGCGCAACACTTTTGCGCAAAACCCATATCGATTGCGCCGTCCGACGCAACTACGGCGATAATTTTAACGCCCTTGGAATAAAGCTTGTCAATAAGTTCCGTCTGCTCGGCAGGCAGATACCTTTGACCTTTTTCGGCGCAAAGATAAACGATAGCGCAGTCCGCGTCGGAACAGAGACTGATTGCGGCGTCCGTCAAATCAGTTCTGCCCGTCATGCCTTTTGCATAACCGCTTGCAAACCCAACGCCGTTGATATCGTATAAATTTACAGACCCGAATGGCACTCTTTCCGCAGTAGCTTTACCGCTGAAATACTCCGTCTGATAGGAATAATCTTTGCCGTATTCGCCTATAACGGCGATTTTAAGCGTATTTGAAACAGGCAAAATTCCATCGTTTTTCATTAGCACAACAGACTGCCTTGCCGCCGAAACCGAAAGGGCGTCGTGCGCCGGTTCGTTGAAAAGCGGAGTGTGATTGAAATTTAATCCGTTTGCGTCGGGAAGGCTGTCGGCGCCGCGTCTGCGCATTTCCAAAAGCAAGCTTATAAGTCTGTCGCACGCTTCGTCCAAAATATTTTCATCGAGAATTTCAAGCGCGCGGCACCGTCTATCAAGCTCGCCCATTGTAATAATTTCTGCGCGGTAATCGGAATACGCCGCCTTATAGTTGACTGTAAGCGCGTTAATATACGTCACAAGTTTTTC
>RYWC01000111.1:0-1989 GCA_003979335.1 Clostridia bacterium | reverse complement strand
AACAACCGTTGAAAAGATGCCGCGCCGCATCCGTGCAATCGGACGCAAAACCGTAATAAAGACCGCCGCATTTATAGCAACCGGAATATTCTTCGGCGCTTTCGGGCGATTTAACCAGAACGGAGTCGGGGTGCGAACCGCGCAGAACGGTATCGCGTAGGTTCCGAAGAAGTTCGGTATCCGCGCTTAAAGGCGCTGTTTCCTCAAAATTGACGTACTGCTTTGCCGAGCGCAGGCCGTTAATTTTATTGCGCAAAAATTCAGCGGTTAAATAATAATCTTCCGAAACGTTTTCAAAAGTTTTATCGTCGGTAACGTTGAAGTATGCGTATTTTTTAACGGCGCCCGTCTCCTGCCCGTGTTTCGAATAAACCTCGCCGATAAGCAATTTGTTCCAACTGCTTGCCAAGGCTCTGTCCGAGGGAAACTGCGTAACAAAAGCCCCGTTGCAATCCTGCAAAGGGTTCTGTAAAAGTCTGAATACGGGAAATTCGTAATTTTCGTCCGCCGAACTTCCGTACATATTCAAGCTCGTTATAAGCTTTATTTTCTGCTCTATTGACATTTTGCAAATGAGCCGCTCGTTTGCCAACATTTCGCCTCCGTCCGTAAGCTTTATTAGCCACGTTTGAAATTAGACTGAACACACCTTTTACACGCGTTTCGCACGCGTCGCACACATTGCGCGCATACTCTATAATAATAGATGCGGAAATTTATTATAATACTTTCACATCACTGTGTCAAGGGAAAACGCCGCAACGCGCAACATTGGCAGACTGCATTTTTTTGGAAAAACATACTGTCTGCGGCAAGAAAAAACGATGTTTTTTAATCTTTAAACGCAATACTTTGCCCTGTTTTTGCGCTTTTTAAAAACCTTTTTGAATAATTGAGCCCGTCGGCAAAAACATTGCCGACGGGCTCAAACAAGTTATATCCATTTTAAATTTTTCAATGTCTGCGGTCATAGCCGAAAGCTTCTTTTTTCTCTTTAAGAAGATACTCTAAAAAGCAATTGCCCCCGTCATATATGTCGTTGAACGCCTTTTCGAAGTCGCGCGTGTACCAAGGGTCGGCAATGTCGCGCGGCCTTGAAGTGAACGAACAAAGCTTAAAAATTTTATCGCCGTATTCTCCGCCCGTAAGACGCAGAACGTCTAAAAGATTGTCGGAATCCATAACCAGAATATAGTCGCTGTTTATTACGTCCTTTTTTGTTAGCTGGCGCGCAATATGTTCCCCCGATATCCCGTGCGCCGCCAAAATTTTTTTCGCAGGCGGATATATGGGGTTGCCGACTTCGTATTCGGACGTTGCAAAAGAATTAATTACAAAACTGTTTTCAAGTCCGCGCTCTTCGACAATTTGCCTGAAAATGAGCTCCGCCATAGGCGAACGGCATATGTTGCCGAGACAAACAAAACTAACGTGTATCATCAGTCACCTATTTTAAGTTTCTGCCAAGGCGTGTCGGCAGGGCTATACCCTTCAAGATATTCGATTATCTCTTCCTCGCGGTCGAAATAAGAATACATTTCATAACATTTGAAGTTTATAAACTTCTTTTCCAGCACCGTCTGCATAAACTTTTCCAGCTCGTCGTAATACTTGTCAATATTGTAAATTGCAATAGCTTTCGTGTGCCTGCCGAGCTGTTTTAAAGTCAGAACCTCGAAAAACTCCTCAAACGTCCCTATTCCTCCAGGCGTTATAATGAACGCGTCGCAGTCCTCTTCCATAATGCGCTTGCGCTCCGACATCGTCTCGGTATAAGTCATTTTATCGCATTCGCCGTAAATAACTTCAACCCCCTCGTCCCTGAAAAACGTGGGTATGACGCCGTGAATAAAGCCGCCGCCGCGCTTAAAGCCGCGCGCCGCCGCGCCCATAAGCCCCGTTGCGCCTGCCCCGAACACAAGGGAATGTCCGCGTTTTGCAAGGGCTTCGGCAAGGCTTTCAACCTTTTTTATATACATTTCGTCAATG
>RYWC01000110.1 GCA_003979335.1 Clostridia bacterium | reverse complement strand
CGTTACGCGCAGGTCGCGGTGACTATCGAACAATAAAATTACGAATAACAAGAATAAATAAGAGGTGTTTTTATGGGAAAGGTAATAGGAATAGATTTGGGAACAACTAACTCGTGCGTTGCCGTTATGGAAGGCGGCGAACCCGTAGTTATTGCAAACAGCGAAGGCAACAGAACGACCCCCTCGGTCGTATCTTTCAAGGCGGACGGAAGCCGTATCGTAGGTCAGGCGGCTAAACGTCTTGCGGTGGCGTCGCCCGATAAGACGGTTATTTCGATTAAACGCCATATGGGCGATGCTTATAAGGTAAATATCGAGAAGGGATATTCCCCTCAGGAAATTTCCGCAATGATACTTTCAAAACTCAAAGCGGACGCGGAAAGCTATCTCGGCGGAAAGGTTACGGACGCGGTAATAACCTGCCCTGCTTACTTTAACGACAGCCAGCGTCAGGCGACAAAGGACGCAGGTAAAATCGCAGGTTTAAACGTTCTGCGTATAATCAACGAACCCACGGCGGCGGCGCTTGCTTACGGTCTCGATAAGCAGGAAGGCAGCCAGAAGGTTATGATTTATGACCTCGGCGGCGGCACATTCGACGTTTCCATTCTTGAAATAGGCGACGGCGTGTTCGAAGTGCTTGCAACCAATGGCGATACACGTCTCGGCGGCGACGACTTCGATAACAAGGTCATAGATTATCTTGTTGATACTTTCAAAAAGGATACAGGTGTTGACCTTTCCAAAGACAAGATGGCTATGCAGAGGCTTAAAGAAGCGGCTGAAAAGGCTAAGATAGAGCTTTCGGGTATGAGCACGACCAACGTCAACCTGCCTTTCATTACTGTTGTAGACGGCGCGCCCCAGCACCTTGATATAGACATTTCCAAACAGAAGTTCGACAGCCTTACCGCAGACCTTGTAGAGCGTACCGTAGAGCCTATGAGAAAGGCTATGAACGACGCGGGGCTTTCTTACAGCGATATTTCCAAAGTAATAATGGTCGGCGGTTCCACCAGAATTCCTGCGGTTTTCGATAAGGTAAAGCAGGTTACGGGTAAAGAGCCTTTCAAGGGCATCAACCCCGACGAATGCGTTGCGATAGGCGCGGCAATTCAGGGCGGCGTTTTATCTGGCGAAGTTAAAGACGTACTTCTTCTTGACGTTATGCCTCTGACCCTTGGTATTGAAACCCTTGGCGGAGTTTCTACACCCTTAATCGAAAGGAACACTACAATCCCCGTTAAAAAGAGCCAGATATTCTCGACTGCGGCAGATAATCAGCCCGGCGTTGAAATCAACGTTTTACAGGGAGAAAGGAAGTTCGCAAGGGACAATAAATCGCTCGGCAAGTTTATGCTCACGGATATTCCCCCTGCACCGAGAGGTGTTCCACAGATTGAAGTTACTTTCGACGTCGACGCTAACGGTATAGTAAACGTAACGGCAAAAGATTTGGGTACGGGCAAGAGCACAAACATTACTATCACTGCTTCAACCAACCTTTCGGACGAAGATATCGATAAGGCGGTCAAAGACGCTGAAAAGTATGCCGAAGAGGACAAGAAGCGTAAAGAAGCCGTAGACAATAAGAACAATCTTGAAAGTATGATTGACAACCTTGAAAAGACTGTAAAAGAGGCTGGCGACAAACTTTCGGATGACGATAAGAAGACGGTTGAAGACGCTATTGCAAAGGCAAAAGGCGAACTTGAATCAAACGACGGCGACAGAATAAAGGCGGCAATAGATACGCTTGCAAACGACGTTCAGCCCGTTGTCGCTAAAATCTATCAGCAGGCGCAGGGCGCCGCAGGACAGGGCGGAAACCCCGAGGGCGGCGACGGCGATACTGAATTCAGACAGCACTGATTTATATTAAAACGCAATTTAAAGGGGTGTTTATACGGCACCCCTTTAAGCGGTATTTGAACTTACGACGTATTTTTCGTGAAAGAGGAATTTATGGCTGAAAAAAAGAACTATTACGATATACTCGGCGTTTCCAAAAACGCTACGCCCGACGAAATAAAGTCGGCTTACAGAAAGCTTGCCAAGCAGTATCACCCCGATTTTCACCCCGGCGACGCTGCTGCGGCTGAAAAGTTCAAGGAAATAAACGAGGCTAACGAAACGCTTTCTGACGAAAATAAACGCAAGCAGTACGATTTCGAGCTCGAACATCCCGGTATGGGCGGAGGCGGCAATCCTTTCGGCGGAGGCTTCGGCGGTTTCGGCGGAGGAATGGGAGGCTTCGAGGATATAATAAGTTCTATGTTCGGCGGCGGCTTCGGCGGCGGTGCGGAAAGAGCGACCCCGAGAGGCGCAGATATTCAGCAGACCATAAGTCTTTCCTTTCTCGACGCTATAAAGGGCTGTACAAAGACTGTAAGCTATCTGCGTAACGAACCCTGCTCGTCCTGTAACGGTACGGGCGCAAAGGGCGGCACGGCTTTCCAAAAGTGCGGAAGATGCGGAGGAAGCGGCAGAGTTAAGTTCCAGCAGGATACGATTTTCGGCAGAACAATACAAGTTGGCGCGTGCCCCGATTGCGGAGGTACGGGTAAGAAAATTTTGGACAGGTGTCCCGACTGTAAGGGTAAGGGCTATCAGCGCAGGGAAACGCGCTTCACCGTCAATATTCCGGCTGGCGTCGACAAGGACAGTTCGCTCAGAAAGCGCGGTTTCGGTCAGGCGGCAGGCAACGGCGGCGAAAGCGGAGATTTATACATCTACTTCCATATAGAGCCGCATAAAATGCTCAGGCGCGAAGATAAAGATTTATATGTAACCGTTCCTATCTCTTATAAAACTGCGGTATTGGGCGGAAAAATTCAGGTGCCCGGCATTGACGATACATTGGAACTCACTATACCCGAATGCACCCCCAGCGGCACAAAATTCTGTATGCGCGGCAAGGGAGTTAAAACCGTACACGGAACGGGCAACCTGTATGTAACGGTAGAAATCGAGGTTCCTGCAAAGCTTTCCAAAGAACAGTCCAAAAAACTTGAAGAGTATGAGGGAAGCATACCTTTGAAATCCTGCGACAAGATGCAAAAGTTTGCGAACAACCTTTCAGCTGTCTACGGAAGAAAGGTTGATAAACAGTAATTATAAATTTATTTAAAATTTTAAAAAAAGCGGCAAGTTTATGCTTGCCGCTTCATATTATATTTGTGAAGTCATTGTGGATAACTCTGCATTTTACGGCTTTTTTGCACAAAACT
>RYWC01000109.1 GCA_003979335.1 Clostridia bacterium | reverse complement strand
GTCGCTATACACATAAACCTTTTCGACAAGTAAGTCTACCATCATTTCGGGTTCTTTGCTTACTCCGTCTTTAAGATAATCTTCTATCACTTTTTTATCTAAAATAATTTGTTCTTTCATTCGTTCAAGGATGAGTTTCTCTTGTATTTCGCGCCGTGAATTTTCGAGTTCTTCAAGCCGTTCTTTTGTGGTGTCGGTAATTATTCCTTGCTCTATGGCTTTCATAATATTGCCGATAGATTTGTTGATTTGAGATAATTCTTTTTCGAGTAGTTTAATAGTGGTTTCGCCCAACAGTTTTGCATTGTGCTGTTCATAAATCTCGTCAACGATTATGGACAGGTTTTTGCCTGTCAAAGTTTCTTGCAATGCTTTAACTACAATACTATCGAGAACATCTTTCTTAATGTATTTCGCTTGACACTTCTTTTTACCGATAGCGTTCCAGCATTTATAATACTTAAAATGAATTCCGTTTTTAGACGTGCCACCGTACTGTGTCATTCTATGTCCGCATTCACCGCAATACACACGTTTTCTTAAAAGATAGGAATAGTCGGGGATATGATTGCCAAATCGGTTTGCTTCTATTTTTTGTCTTACACGTTGATACAATGCAGGTTCTATGATTTTCGGATAAATATTATCGTAAACCTCGCCGTTAATCGTATAACTTCCGGTGTATTTTTCACAACGCAAAATATAGTAGATGGCTTTTGCGGTAAAAGGTTGTCCTTTATGTAGAATACCGCGTTCGGCAAGACTTGCGGCTATATCTGTTCCGCGTTCGCCTGCAGCATATCGTTCAAATATTTCTTTGACTATAGGACCGGTTTCTTCATTGATGAAAACTTTTTGATTAACGGAATAATATCCGTAATTTAGTTGTCCTGCGGCGTGCAATCCTTTCAACCGTGTTTCTCGCATACCGCGCCGCGTCTTCTGTGCCAATTCCTCGCTGTAATATTGATTCATTCCTTCAAGGAGCGATTCCAAGAGTATGCCTTCTGGTGTATCTGGGATATTTTCCATAGCGGACAGAATCTTAATTCCGTTATCTTTCAAGCGTTTACGGTGCATAGCCATTTCGTATTTGTTGCGGCTAAACCGATCCAATTTGTAAACGAGAACATAGTCCCAAGCCTTTTTGTCGCTATCTTTCATCATTTGCTGGAAAGCATCGCGGTTATCGTTTGTGCCTGTTGTTGCTCTGTCTATGTATTTATTGACGATTACAATGTCGTTTCTTTCTGCATAATCGTTGCATACATGGACTTGCCCTTCGATAGACTGTTCTGTTTGGCGATCACTCGAATATCTGGCGTAAATCACCGCTGTTTTTTTCATTACGAAACCTCCAAATGTTTGTTTGATAGCATCATTGTAAAAGCCTAATAGGAAGGTTTTTTTCCTATTAGAATTTTTTTGCCTCTTTTTTATTCGTCTTTCGACGAACAACGGAGAAGTCCGGAAATGGATTTGTCAAAAGCAATTTATATTCTTTGCGGTAAGCCCGTCAAAGAACAGTAGAAAATATTACGCTGTAATCGTGCTTAATTAAAATTTTAAGTAATATTTTCTACCTTTGACGGCAAAGACGTTTTCGGACACAAAACCATGTCGAAAGACGAATTCCGCTTTGCCTTGTAGTGCTGTATAATAAAAATTACGCCGATTTTCTTTGCTGTCTTGTTTTTTGGACATTACACCCTTGATTTTTGTCGAATAATCTGTTATAATAATTTCGTATGGGCAAACAGAACTTTTCTAAAATTAAATTATTAAAGATTTGGGAAATGCTGAAACAGGATACTGACGAACAGCATCCTTTGACGACCAATCAAATCATAGATAAATTAAAGGCAGTAGGGATAGAGTGCGACCGCAAAACACTATACCAAGATATTGCCACGCTAAATGCCTATGGGTACGAGATTATACAGCGTAGGGGGCAACACAATAACTCCTACTATGTTATAGACCGAAACTTTGACGTGCCGGAACTTCGTATTTTAATGGACGCGGTACAAGCTGCAAGTTTTGTTACGGAAAAAAAGACAGCGGAATTTATAGACAAGATTTCCGCGCTTGGCGGTAGTAATCGTGCGGAACTGTTAAAAAGGAATATCGTCTTATTCAATACGACCAAGCATACAAACGAGAATATCTATTACAGCATTGATAAGATAGACGAAGCTATATTGTCCGAGAAAAAGATTATCTTCAAGTATTTCGATTATGATTTGCACGGTGCAAGAGTGTTTCGTAGGGACGGACACCGTTATGTTGCAAACCCCGTAACATTGGTTTTCTCTAACGACAATTACTATCTTGTCTGTTACCACGATAACCACAAAACGCTTACGAATTATCGTATAGACCGTATGACGGAAGTTGATATGCTCGAAGCGCCTATCAACAAAGAGGCAAGACCAAAGGGCATAGATATTTCGGACAGCCGCAAGCAAGCCTTTTCAATGTTTAGTGGCGAAACACAGAACGTAACCTTTGAAATGACTTCCGATTTAATAGACGTCATTTTCGATAAGTTCGGCGAGAAAACTAAAATAACCGATCTCGGTAACAATAAAATTCAGTTTTCAGCCGAAGTTCAAATAAGCAATATGTTTTTCGGCTGGTGTTGCAGTTTTGGCGACAAAGTGAAAATCATTGCGCCCAGAGAGCTTAAAAGTCAATATAGAAATTATTTGCAAGCGCTTTCAGCTATGTACACATACGATTAACGCAAGTAGCAACGAGAGGATAGGATGCAGGATTTTGAAATTCTGTATGACGAGAAACTATCGTCAATGCAGGACAATGGAATAGTAGATGAATGCTTTATGAGTCTTTTGCGGACTCATGGTTTCGTCGAACTTCTTAAATCCTTATATAACTGTCCAGATGGTGCTGATACGTCATCAATATATTTAGAGTGTTTGAAGCAAGGGTATCGTATGTGTGATTTGCAACGAGCGTTTTGCTTTCTAAATGATGAGTGGTATGATGGTCCAATTTGTTTTACTACTGACGATATAGAGAATAAAGAAGAAGTTGTTGCGCTAAATGACGAACCCGCAGAAACTATTTCACATTTTGCAGATGAGTATTTTTTGCGCATACGTTTAATTTCAGAAGAAGAAGTAATTATTGGCGAAACTAACAGTATAAAAATTGAAAGCAATTTATTTTCGGCGAAATCAATATTTAACGAAGTAGCACAATGGCTGCTATTCAATATAGATCAAAATAATGTATTGTCTAT
>RYWC01000108.1 GCA_003979335.1 Clostridia bacterium | reverse complement strand
AGTTTACCCTGCTTTAATGCAGGCTTTATAATTTCGTTCAGATGTTGAACCCTCGCGGCAGCGTAAAGCAAAGCTTCGCACTCGTCGCACATCTCTGTATTTTTTCCGTTTAAAATTATTTTGCGTATCTCTTCGGATATTACGCTTCCGCCGGGCTCTCTGGTCATTAAAAAATCTACGCCTGCGGAAGTCAGATATTCGGACAGCAACCTTAACTGCGTGCTTTTACCCGACCCTTCGCAACCTTCAAACGTTATGAATTTACCCGTCATTTCTTAACCACCCAGATTTTATCCCCTTCCAGCCCGAACGTGCCGGAGTTATATAAAAGATACCTTACCGCCCCTTCCGTTATCATTTCGCCTGCGGCGATTATGGGCACGCACGGGGGGGTAACGCCTGCGTTCTGCGCGCACATCCTGCCCACAGACTGTTTTAAGGGCAGTAATTCTTTTTTCTGTTTCAGCGCGTACTGGTAACTGTAAGTTCTTGCGGTAATGGGCATGGGCGGTCTTGCCGTAAAATTCTTTTTCATCCTCTTGTCATTGGCAATAGCCGATAAAATAGCAAGAAGCGTACCGAGGTCTGCCGCCACTGTCATCGGCGAAAGATAAAATATAAGATATTTTCCGTCGGCAAGTTCGGGGTAAATACCTTTCTTTTCAAGAATGTTTCCCACCGTGTATGACGAAACGCCCAAATCTTCAAAATCGATTGCAACTTTTGTCCAGTCGTCCGACGGATAAAGCTTTAAAGGGCATTTCTCCCTGAAAGCCGCCACCGCCATTTTGGCGTCCTGCACCAGCTTTGGATTGTTTGCGATGTATTTGAACGCATATTCCACCGAAGCCATAATAGGATAGCTCGGCGAAGTTGTGCGGAAATACGTCAACCCTTCTTCCAAAAGAGGCAACAGTGTTTCGTTATTGCCCGAAACAACAGCGCCCTGCGTAAGGGCAGGAAGACTTTTATGCGCCCCGTCCACCCATAAATCCGCGTAAAGACTTGCGTGAAGCTTCTTTTCTTCGTCATAAACGAGATGCGCGCCATGTGCCCCGTCCACAAGAAGATAGCGCGAATATTTTTTTAACACCGCGGCGTATTTTTTCAACGGAGCAACGTTGCCGAAATAGTCGGGCGAGGTAACTATCATTCCGCTAATCGTCCTGTCATTGGAAACAAGTTCTTCAATAAGGGAAGGCGAGGGCGGCATAAGCACGCCGTTTTCGTGCGTGCCCTGAACGATTACAGGTTCCAGGCCGAAAAGCTTGCAGGCGTTCCACACGCTTATGTGACAGTTGCGCGGCACGATAATTTTATTGCCTGACTTTGACACCGCATACATCATTGCAAGCACGCCCGACGAGGAACCGTCGGTCAATATAAAACTCTTTTTTGCGCCTAAAATTTCAGCCAAATCTTTTTGCGCGCCCGAAATTACGCCCGTCGGACACATAAGGTTATCCGAATAGCAAAGCTCGGTAATATCCATAGGCGCAATGGGAAATTTCGATTTAAAATCTCCCCTTGCTTTATGTCCGGGCATATGAAAAGACTTGTCCGCTTTTGCATACGCTTTTAACTGCGAATATATCAAGTACTTATACATAAAATCACCTGCAAAATACCGTTTTTTATAATTGGGTGCCACATATGCCGCGTTTAACGCGAGTTATATCAAAATTTAAGAAACTTAAAATTTCAAAGCCTCACACCCTTTCAACCGCCGGAAACGCACATAAACCGAAACAAGTTGAGCAAATTTATAAAATTTGAAAGCTTATTTTTTAGGCTTCATAGTAGGGAACAGAAGCACGTCCCTTATTGTAGGACTGTCGGTAAGAAGCATAACAAGCCTGTCCACACCGAAGCCCAGTCCGCCCGTAGGAGGAAGACCGTATTCCAAAGCTGTCACGAAATCTTCATCCACCTGCGCGTTGCACTTAGGTTCTTGCGCGCGCTTTTCCTCAACCTGTTTTACAAACCTCTGTCTTTGGTCAATGGGGTCGTTCAGTTCCGAAAATGCGTTACCGAACTCGTGCGCGCAAATAAAGTATTCGAATCTCTGCGTGAACGCAGGGTCGTCTGCCTTGCGCTTAGCCAAGGGCGAATTTTCGACGGGATAATCGTAAATAAATGTGGGCTGAATAAGCTTATCTTCTACAAATGCGTCGAAAAGCGCGATAAGAACATGCCCCTTCGTCGCTTTTTCGCCTTCTTCTACGGGCGCGCCGAGTTTCTTGGCGCAGGCGCGCGCATCTTCGTCCGAAGTCCACGCGTCGTAATCGGCTCCGCAGTATTTTTTAACGGCTTCTTTCATGGTCATTCTTTGCCATTTGCCACCGAGGTGAATTTCCGTTCCCTGATAAGTTACGTCCGTTGTGCCGCACACTCTGTTGGCAACCCAGGCGTACATCTCCTCTACAAGGTTCATCATATCAAAGTAATCGTAATATGCCGCGTAGCACTCGATTGTCGTAAATTCGGGGTTATGGAAAGCATCCATACCCTCGTTGCGGAATATGCGCCCGACCTCGTAAACCCGTCCCAGACCCCCTACTATGAGCCGTTTAAGGTATAATTCGGTCTCTATTCTCAAAAACATATCAATGTCCAAAGCATTGTGTCTGGTCTTGAAAGGTCTTGCCGCCGCGCCGATTTCTATCGTATTTAGAACGGGCGTATCCACTTCGAGAAAGCCCGAACCGTCAAGATAATCCCTGAGCGCTGTGAGGATTTTAGAACGCTTAATAAACGTGCTTTTGACCTCGGGGTTGACAATCAAATCAAGTTCCCTGCGGCGATAGCGGATATCGGTATCTTTCAGCCCGTGCTGTTTTTCGGGCATGGGCAGAAGACACTTTGTCAGCATTTCTATATGGGTACAGTGTACGGAAACTTCGCCCGTCTGGGTCATAAAGACATAGCCTTTTACGCCGACCACGTCGCCGAGGTCGTAATCTTTTTTGAACGAAGCGTAATCTTCTTCGCCGACGTCGTCGCGCTTGACGTAAATCTGCAAAAGACCGTTCTCATCCTGAATATGCGCAAAAGACGCCTTGCCCATAATTCGGCGAGACATAAGCCTGCCTGCCACCGTCACCTCTTTGCCCGCAAGCTGTTCGTAACTGCGCTTAATTTCGTCCGAATGCGCCGAAACGGCGTATTTCACCTTTTCAAAAGGATTTTTACCCTCTTCAATCAACTTCTGAAGTTTTTCACGGCGGATTAAAGCCTGTTCGGCGAGTTTCTGTTCTTCTTCCTCTTCCGTGAGGTTTTGTATA
>RYWC01000107.1:1685-3333 GCA_003979335.1 Clostridia bacterium | reverse complement strand
CAAGCGTATGCTTCATTGACTGTATTTCGGTATAGTGCTTGCAAAGGTCGCGAATATTGACGTCTACCAAGCTCGCGCGCTGTATGTCCATTGTGACGTCAACGCCGTAATGGCGGTGCATTTCAAAAAAGCGGCTTACCCATTCCGGGAAATTCGTGCTTTTACGGCTATCGTAATACCGTTGGACTTCTGACAAGTGAACTTTCGCCCCGGGCGCAATTCTAACCACGTCCAAATCTTCATTTTCAAGCCCTAAATGATAGCCGTCTACAAAATAAGGTTTGAAAAATTCGTCGTAACCCGTTTGTAATTCCATTTTGAAATCTGCATAAATGGGCGGTCTGTCCGGCAATGTCAATTTGTTTATTCGTTCTTTGTTAAGCTCTTCGATACGCTCGCAGGTGTCGGCAAAAAGGTTAAAACCTTGCTCCCAATATTCCTTATCGAGCAGAAACGTATTATACGTTGATTTGCCTGTTCCCGGTGCGCCGAAAATTATTCGTAATGACAATTACCTATTTACCCCCATATATGCCATAATTACGGCTATTTTTTTGTTAAATCTTTGATAATGAACGCAAACATAACTATGCCAAAAAGCGCGGTTACGCCTATTGCGACATAGAGAGCGACGTCTGGAACGTCGGCAAAAGATATACCAACGGTTGCCGCAATCAATAAAAGCCATATAATTACGAAGAACTTCATTTTTTACCGCCTTTCTTAGCGTTTTTGCGCTTATGTTTGCGCGTTGCCCCTCGTATATGCTTTGTTTTCGGCTTGCTTTGCTTTGCTACCGCTCTTACAACGCGCTTTTCGGAACGTCGCCGTCCTATCGCCTTAAACGGCGCAGTGATAAGCAAAACAATGAGCTTGTACAATATGAAGATAGCGAGAGGAGCAAAGATTATTATCAGAACCCACGCCCACCACGGCAAGACGTTTAACCACGCGCAGGAAGCGCAACCGCCTTTATAAATTGGCTCGTTAAAGTTTGTGTTGCCGCTTTGCTTATTGTCAACCACGCCGATATTGTAAGGCTTGCCGTCCGTTTCAAATTCAAGGCGCAATATCTGAACGTCAAAAACGTTGTTGAGTTCGGCTTCACCGTCTGCCACGCCGTGTATAAGATTTACGCCGGGAATAAATGAGAGCCAAATATTATTTGCTTTGTACTTGTCGTGTACTTCGTAGAAGTTCAACACCCATTTCGTGCCTATTAACTTGTCGCCGGCTGTCAAAACATATTTTTCGTTGTTTTCGTCGGCTATAAAGTCCTCGGTTTTGCGTATGCGCTTTTTTAAATACTTCGTCGCAGGTCGTCCTGCCCAATTTCCGCCGCCTATGTTGCTAAATGTCTGCTTGTCCGTAATCGTTAGCGGCTCGTCATTATATACGCCCGTGCCGTAATCTATGTACTCGCCGTCTTCGAAGTCGTAAAATAAGCCGTGGTCGTGGTTGCTGTTTACGCAAAACTTACACTTTACCTTTGTTGCGTAAAAGGTTAATTCTGCGCTGATAAGCTTATCTATCGGCTTATCTGTATCAAAAGCCACAAAGTAAGCTTTTGTTGCGCCTTGCATAGCTCCCCAACCTATATCTAACCCGTCATCGTAATAACAGTAACCGACTACTTTTTGTGTTATCG
>RYWC01000107.1:0-1675 GCA_003979335.1 Clostridia bacterium | reverse complement strand
GTCCAAAGCTGACCGACTTTACAGCCGACTTCTGATACCGTCTGCCCGTCCGCCGGTTCTTTATCTACTCCCGGCAGGAAAGGGCGCAATATGTTTGAAATATTGTAATAACGGGTTGCCGACGTTTCAAGCTCATAGCTCTGCACACGGTATTTGAAAAACACGCCCGTTGCGTTCAGATATTCGAGGTCATATGGAACGAAGCTTAAATCTGCACTGCCGTTTTTTTGCCGTGAAATGTCAATCGACGTCGCCTTAACGGCTTTATCGGCGGAGGGTTGATAAACATATATCAGAAGCTCACCTTGCGCGCTTTCGGCAATCTGCTTTACCTCGAAGCGGTAATTGCCTGAAATGGTCGGGTAATCTTCCACGTTAAAGCTTGAATCTCTTTTTAAATCGTCAAGAACGTTAGAGTACGGCGAAGCGGCAGCACTCGCAAATTGAGTTCTGCCGCCCATAATGAGAGGAAAAACAAGAAGCGTTATAATCAAAATTAACGCGTAACCGCTTATTCGTTTTGCCATTTTAAGTACCTAAAACCGGATTGTCCGGCAAAATCGTTAAACCGTCCGCCGGTTTTACATATGTAGAACTGTCAAAACCGTATACCGCGTTAACGTTGTATGTCTTGTAAACTTTATCGCCGTAATAATATTCAATGGTTGCCTCGACTTTTGCCGCGTTATCTTTGTTATGGCAAACTTGCGCAAATGCCTTGCGGAAATCTTCTTCGGAAGTAGAACCGCTTAAAAAACAACCTTTCGGGGTCGTGAAAGTGATTGTATCGCCGTCGCCGCTTCCGAGGTCTACGTCCCAATACTGTTCGCCTATAATCGCGGTTATTGCGTTTATAACCTCGGTAGAAAGACAAACGCTCCAAGTTTTAACGCGTAAATCGCCCATTAGCGTTCCGCCGTACCACTGCCCCGGTATGCCAACACAAGTATAGGTCTTGCCAAACCCTATCTTGTCCGCGCGTTGGTCATTCTCTCGTATCTCAATTTCAACGGCGGCTCCCGGACTTACCAAACAATCTACGGTGCAGGTTGCAGATATCGTCTTAATTGAATATATCGTGCAAGTTATCGTTATGCGCTCGTCAAAGCTTTTAACGCAAGTAAGCCGCGCCGAAAGTTTATCACCGTCTATCGGCGTTACAACTACGCTCGAACTATCAGAAGATTCCCAAGTAATGCCAAAAATATCGGCGTCCACCGGCGAAACTGTTGCCGTTAAAACCTCCGCAACGTTTCCGTTTACCTGCCGTGTCATTGCCGCAAGCGCAACCGGCGCATTTTCTTCCGGGATGTTAACGATTAAATAGCCATTCTTTCCGTATGGTACGTCGGGGTCTTCATATTCGATTTGCGGAACGTCCGGAAGCTCCGCAGGCGGTGTATTCAATCCCCATTCCGCAGGATTCGCTTTGCCTGTGATTGCGTAACCTGTTCCCCATATCGCACCGAAAACGATAATTACAACTAACATTAGGCAGGCAATAACCTTGCCTATGCCGCCGCTTTTGTTCTGATACCTTTTTGACATAATGCTGAATCTCCTTACAATTTTACTACGTGCTTATTTAACGTCGCCAGACACGACCAGTGCTTGATTGTTTTACTTCATCAAGACCGCAAATGAAGTTAACAAAAACTGTCTCTTATACACATCT
>RYWC01000106.1 GCA_003979335.1 Clostridia bacterium | reverse complement strand
GGACACAGCTTCAAGGCAAAAAAATAGGCGTCCAAACTGACACCACGGGCGATATTTATGTCGGCGTAGAGATGAGCGGCGATGCCGACGGCAACGGAAACGCTGGCGAACTTTACGACACGGAAAGCGGCGCGCCTTACAGCGGAACGGAACTTAAAAAATTTTCAAGCGCGCCCGTTGCGGTAAACGCGCTCGGAAATGCGATTGACGTCATTGTAGTAGACGAAATGCCTGCAAAATATCTTGCAAGCAAAAACACCGGATTGGAGTGCTATCCCCTTTACTACGACGCAGAGACTGCAACCGAGGAACAGTACGCCATTTGCGTTACCAAAGGCAACGACGAACTGTTAAACGCAATCAACAAGGTTCTTACAAAGCTTATACAGGAAGATAAAATCGACGCGCTTGTCCAAAAGCACTTAGGACTTACGGTTTAAGCCTGTTATTGGAAACATCGTCAGTTTCCATAAATTTTTACGGAGCAATATGGTTACACAACTTTCGGCTGCATTTTTTGAAAACATAGGCAAAATATTTTCAAGCGGCGCGTTTATGGTTATGATATTAAAAGGTCTTAAAACCACGCTTATAGTTTCCGTAGGCGCGGCTGTTCTCGGTTTGATATTGGGCACGATTACAGCCATAATAAAAATTCAGCCCAAAAATAAATGGACGGTTGTTCCAAAAGCCGTTTGCAGTGTTTACACCACGGTAATACGAGGCACGCCTATGGCTTTACAGCTGTTTATTACGGCGTTCGTTATTTTTGCAATCCGCGGCTTTCCGCAGGAGGTTACAGCTGTTATAGCATTCGGTATTAACAGCGGCGCGTATGTTTCCGAAAACATCCGCGCAGGCATACTTTCAGTTGACAAAGGTCAGACGGAAGCGGCGCGCGCGTTGGGGCTTTCAAGCGCGTACACCCTTGCACGGGTAGTAATTCCGCAGGGAATGAAAAACGTTATACCGGCAATAGGCAATGAGCTTATCGCGCTTATAAAAGAAACTTCCATTGTGAGTATGATAGGAATGTTTGATTTGACGCAGGCGGCAAACGTTATCGGTTCGGGTCAGCACCTTGCAAGTTACGCCGCCCCCACTATTGTTGTCGCCGTATTCTATCTTGTAATTGTTTACCTGCTGACGCTCGCAATAAAACTTATCGAAAGGAGACTGAGGAAAAGTGAAAAACGCAGATGAAAAACGCGTAAAAGAATATAAGCCGCGTTATATGAACAAGCGCAACGTCCCCGTAGAACCATTCGATAAAGACGCGCTTCTGGAAGCTAAGCATCTGACTAAAACGTATGGGAATCTGAAAGTTTTAAACGACGTAAACGAAAAAATATATCGGGGCGAAAAAGTTGCCGTCATAGGTCCTTCGGGTAGCGGCAAAAGCACTTTTTTACGCTGTCTGAATATGCTTGAAGACCCCACGGACGGCTATGTGTTTTTAGACGGAAACAACCTGTGCGATTTAAAGGTTGACATAAACGTACAAAGGCGTAAAATGGGTATGGTTTTCCAGAACTTCAATCTTTTCAACAATATGAAAGTTTTGAAAAACATTACTCTTTCTCCCGTTCACGTCCGCTTAAACGAACTTAAAAAAATTAAGCGGCTGAACACTAAAATAAAATTTTTGAACATATTCAAGAAGAATGACTGCAAGACCCCTCTTATTCCCGTAAACACAGACGCAGGCAAAATAAAAGCGGATGCCGAAGAAAACGCAATGCGGCTTTTAAAACGCATAGGGCTTGAAAATAAAGCCGACGTATATCCCTCCACGCTTTCCGGCGGACAGAGACAGCGCATAGCCATTGTCCGCGCGCTTGCAATGAACCCTGAGGTAATGCTGTTTGACGAACCGACGTCCGCGCTGGACCCCGAAATGGTCGGCGAGGTATTACAGCTTATAAAAGAGCTTGCCGACGAAGGTATGACCATGGTAATAGTCACACACGAAATGGGTTTTGCAAAAGAAGTTGCTACGCGCGTACTTTTTATGGACGGCGGAAACGTAGTTGAAAGCGGCGAGCCGCAAAAGCTTTTCAACGCGCCGCAAAGCGACAGGTTAAAAGACTTCCTTTCAAAAGTACTGTAAATAAAACCGCTCCTGCGCATTGTGCGCAGGAGCGGCTATTTATTTTAGATTGATATTAAAAATACCCGTACTTTTTACGGTAGCAAAGAACAAATATGACTGCGACAATAAGCGCGCAGAGGTCCGAAAACAGCCCTGCCGTCCATACCCCGTCAAGCCCTATAAATATAGGCAGAACCATAACGGCAGCTACCTGAAATACTATCGTTCTCAAAAATGATATAAGCGCCGAAACAAGCCCGTTGTTCAGCGCCGTAAAAAGCGATGAACCGAAAATATTAAAACCTACGAAAAGAAATACTATGGCGTAAATTCTGAAACCCCTCAGCGCCATTTGATATACTGCTTCCTCATAACCGAAAAGCCGCATAAACGGCGAAGCCAACGCCTCGGACAGCCCGAACATAACAAGTCCGGCGATACCCATAATTATCAGGCTTTTTTTGAAAATGTTCCTCATCTCGGCTTTGTTCTGCGCGCCGTAGTGGAAGCCCATAATAGGCGCGCTGCCTACGGCGTAACCCATAAAGATAGAGAAGAAAATCATTGCTATATACATTATGGAACCGTATGCCGCAACACCAGACTTGCCGAGTTCTCCGCCCAAAATAGACTGTATCTGGAAGTTATACAAAATAACCACTATCGCGGACGCGGCGTTAGAGAAGAACTCAGACGAACCGTTGGTGCAGGCTTTAAGAAAAGCTTTGCCGTAAAACTTGGTTTTTGTAAGACGCAACAGCGAACTGTTTTTAATTGCGAAATAAATTATAGGGAAAACTCCGCCGAATACCTGACTTGCAGCCGTTGCTATTGCCGCGCCCAGAAGACCGAGTTTAAAGCCCGATATTAAAACGGCGTCCAAAACAATATTGAGTATACCTGCCGAAGCTACGACTATAAGCCCGAGACGGGGTTTTTCGGCAGTTACGAAAAAACTTTGGAAAATATTTTGTAAAATGAAGAAAGGCAACGTGCCCAAAAGAATTCTTCCGTACAGCACGCAGAAACCGTAAATGGGCTCTTCCGTCGCTCCGAGAAGCCTTGCGATTGGTTCTACCGCAAACTGACCCGCAACCGCTATGAATATGCCGAGAACAAGGGTAATGTACGTCAACATAGAAAAATACTTGTTGGCTTTTTCTTTATCACCCTCGCCCAAAGTTTTGGAAACGAGCGCGCTACCCCCTGCGCCTATCATAAAACCGACAGAACCGAAAATCATAAACATCGGGTAAATGAGATTGATAGCGGCGATGCCTGCTTCGCCGTCCTGAGAATTTGACACGAAAAGACCGTCCACAACGCTGTAAACGCTTGTGAACACCATCATCACAAC
>RYWC01000105.1 GCA_003979335.1 Clostridia bacterium | reverse complement strand
GCATATTGATAGCAAGTGAATATTCTACATCAGAAATTTCCGAAAACGGAATATTAGAATTCTGCAATCTCGGAAAATGCTCATCGACTAAATAGAACACCATACTTTTTACATTGAATTTTGTGTTTAGCACTTTATCCGTAAGCTGGCCTACCACGTTCTTAATTTTATTCAAAAAAATTTCTTCCGTCAGTTCATCGCGTATTTTTATAGAGATATCGTTTAACAACGCATTTATCGACGCATCTTCGCCGTCAAATTCATCTGACATCGCTTCAATTTTAACAATAATCAAATATCCCGGTGTAGCGGAATCCAACTGACCAAGCGATGAAATATGGACAGAAGTTGCATTTGCCCCAACAGTCTTGACTTCAAACCATTTTACACCAATTGAATAATCCTTGCTTTTAAAATCAGCACCAGCCCACGCAGAAACCGCTTCTTTTGAAGTATAATGTGACAGCATATAGTTTTTCAGAAAATATAACTCTCCAAACAGTCCCTGTATTGTGACTATTGAAACATCGGTTTCTGGCAACTTCTTAAACATTGTTTTCCACGTGATAAAGCGTTTTTTTAGCAAGTCTAATGCGACATTTTCATTTTCGATATTTGTGATTGCCGTTACCATATTTTCGCAAAACGCAAAATATACTGAGGAAAATTCCTGTTGCAGTAAATCAAAACATGTCCAATATACGTTCGGTTGTTCAGCCCCCTGTGAAACTTTTAGTGCTTTAGTTGACTCTAATTTCGGTGCTTTCAACTGCGACACAAAAGAAAGGCGCAAATGTCCTTCCGCACTTATCCCATAAAAAACTTCTAACGCCGAGACGATAGGAATTTTCTTTTGGCTGTCAATTTCTTTAATTGCAGCACCAAAAAGCTTCGCAAAATTAATCATTTGTATCGTCCTCCCCTTCTCCGTCGTCATCTAATTCCAAATTACTGTTTAATTCATCCAATTTAACGATGTTTGCGCGATATCTAAGTCTTTCCGACGATTCCTTTTCCGGAAAACCGAATGCAAATGCAACTAACGGAGTTGTCGTGTTTCCTACTTCATCACGTATGTGCTTTTTGAGATTTTCTACAACCTCTCTGTCAACGTCTGCGCACTCAGCTTCAGAAGCCCCGATTTTCAATTTAATCGGATATATAACCAGTATGGGGTTTCTTCTTCTTTTCAAATAATCCAAGGCAGAAAGTTTTTTGCCAACACCGTCCTGTTTATCACGCAATATTAAATCACGCTGAGATTCAGTCAACCAAAGTCCACAATCAAATATGCCGGGGTCTAAAACACGGTTATTTGTGCCGCCGATACGTATATACTGATCGTTTTCACCGTTCACATGAAAACTACGGGCTGTAGCAGTAACCCCGTTAATTCCGAAACAATCCGTTAACGATTTCGCATCGCCTGTTGCAATAGCAATGTCCCAATAAGGAAAAACTGCACTGTTCTCAATATATTCCGACAGTCCTTCCGTGTCGAATTTTTTATTAATATACGGTATCTTTAGCCCTTTTATAAGTTCAGCCACATCAAACTTTGACACTTCGGACGCCATAAACCTATCGTGTGTTTTTTTAATTTCGATTTTTTGCAAAAATTGCTCGACTTGACTTAAATTGTGATTATTAACCGATATCTCTCTTGACAGTTTAGACGTATCGGCATATACTCCACCGTAATTCAGTCTATATTCAACAACATCGGTACCTCGCATTTTATTTCTACTCGTAATTAGCATGGAGGTATTCAAAGTTTCCGGCGATTCTCTAATCATTAATCCGAAATCTTTCGGCTTTTTATCGCGTCTTTTCATTTCCGCAAACTGTAATTTCATATCCTCAATCGCATCTAAAACTGCATCAAAACGATCAATACTTTCTTGCGTCAAATACACGCGACATAAATCTTGATAACCCGGTCTATAACCAAACCATCGGCACATTTGTAAAAGCGTATCGTATGTACCCGCATTTCTGCTATAATAGCTGGTCATCAATCCTTCCAAAGTAAGACCTCTTGACAGTACCATGCCGCCTATCGCAATAACGCGCGCACCAACCGTTTCATAATTCTCATAGTCAAAGCGTATATTTTTACCGTCGTCGTGCTTACTCATTTTACCGTTTCGTGAGTTAATAACAGCCACTTGTATTTCTTTAATCTCATCGTATAGACCTGCCTGTATTTTACACCAAGCTATAGGATCTTCGCCGGATTCACTGTTTCCGTTCCGTATACCTTCATAAAAAGAACTCTCTTGATACAGTTCATAGATACTGCGGCAATGCTCGTTTTTTATAAAATCTTCAACAGTTAAAAAACTCAACTGCTCAATTGCATTTTTCAACGACTCCAAATATTCGTTGACACTTATCTCAATTTTTTGCTGAACATCGTTAAATCGAGTGATGTTTATCATCATAGAGCGATGCTTGTTTTTCTGTCCACGCAATGTTCTTATCACATTATTTATAAGAAATTCTTGAATTGCCTCCTGTAAACTATGCGGCAAAATTGGATATTCAGCTGTTTTATCGTGAATAACCGGCAAAAAATTGCGCTCATCCTCTCTAAGCAATCTTAAGCATCTTGGAAGACTGTCATCATTTTTGGGAAATACTTTTCTCCCACCAAAATAATTGTCAGGCGAATTTAACTGCACAATAAAATCCGAAGGGAATAAATCAAAATTATCCTCATCGTCATGCGGATTGATAAAAATATTGGCAAACGGCGTGGCCGTATATCCGACATACGACGCTATTGGAAATTTGTTAAATATTGCCCGTATACTTCTATTAATTGAAGTTGGCGTTGCGCCGGCTTTAGCTGTATTTATAGACGCATTATCCGCCTCATCGTCTATTATTAGAATACTTTTAGAGTCAATAACTCCCTTTTATGTTAATTCTGACTGAAGGCGTTCTCCAACACTTTCAAGAACGCTTTTTACTTTTTTTACAACAAGAACAACAGGCTTGTTAAAATCGCTTATGGCGGCGTTGAGATTTCGCTGTATAAATTTAGCAAAATCGTTTGCCTGATTGGTGAAAGGTACTGCAAAATGATCCTGCGGATTAAACCCTACTCCTATATACTCAATGGTATTCCCAATAGAATCACTTTTCGCGCCGATAACACCTTTGTCTGTACGTTTTTGCGTTTGCAACCGAAGAGAATTAGTCATCCCTGCAAGTAGGACAACAATTTTATAGCCGTAATCAAAAGCCATATTGATAAGCCCAAGATAATTTGCGGTCTTTCCGGATTGCACATCGCCAACTACAAGTCCTCGTTTTTTATCAATACCGCTTGGGTTTTTGGGATTTGCACAGTAAGACAGTATTTCTTCGCAGGCAGTTTCAATATTGTCAATTACTTTATTCGCAAAATGTTCACTTCTTAAATACAGTTTATATCTGTCGAAATATGCATGC
>RYWC01000104.1 GCA_003979335.1 Clostridia bacterium | reverse complement strand
TGAAATCGTTCGGCTTTACGACAAAGCAGCTTATTCTGCAGACTGCGCTTTCGTTGTCGTATTTCGGAAATCTGCCTCTATAAACTATGGTCTGATTATTGATTTTCGAAAAATCGTCGCACATTGTGGCCATAAGTTCCGCGCCGCCCTTATGCGAAATATTTATAGAATTATATAAATAGATTTTTTCAACGCGCGAATCTGCGTTAGCCGCTTGAAGAAAATCGTCTTTGATTTCTGTTTGTACGTTTATGCCGCTGTCGGCGATTTCACCGACAATAAGATTCAGAAACGGTGTCATATCGGCGATAACATTTTCGGTAATAAGCCCCGAAAACACTACCACTAGCGAAAGTACGAGTACTGTAATACAAACGGTTATGTTATACTTTATATTTGACAGCGTCGATTTAAGCGCAAGCGCAAAATTTAAAGGCGCTTTCGTTTTATCAAGCGGAACGGGGTTTCGTTTGAAGTTATGTGTCTGAATGCCCGAACGAAGCGCTACAATAGGTTCAATCTTTTTTATTCTGCGCGCGGCAAACCAGACGGCAAGCGCAACGGTTCCGCACAAAATCAACAACGAAATAATTACAGGTACGGGCAGGAACTTAATTAAATATGGTATCCCCGTCTGCGCAATCATCATAGAGTTAATTGCAGGAAACAGACAATACGAAAGCGCCGCTCCTACAACAGCCGCAAATAAAGTCAGCGTCAAAAATTGAAACAAAAGCGAACAGATAAGTTGTTTTGACGTATAGCCCACGGCTTTCAAGGCGCCGAGATTTTTAATATTAACCTGTATATAATTGACTATGTTGGATACAATCACCACAAGCGCAATCAAAAGCACTAAAAACGCCATTGCGCTCATTACGCCGGTGCAAATCATCTGGGCAACATACCGCGATTGCGATACTATACCGTAACAATTGCTTGACATACGGGTGTTCGGAAAACGCTCTGAAACCTTTGCTTTTAAAGTTGATTCGTAGTTAAGGCTAATAGATTTGTCGTTCAAGCGCACCGAACACAGAGTGGCTTGGGGCGCATAATCCGATTTTTCAAGCTCGGCGTATTTATCTGCCGTAAGTATTATTTGCGTCAAAACGCAGTTATGCGAACCCATCATTACACTGTTTAAAAAGCCGCATATCGCATACGTCACAGTATTGCTTCCGATAGACATTTCAATTGTTTTACCTGCGGAAAAATCCTCAGATTTATAGAGCATAGGCAGGTAAACGCCGCTTGTTAAATTTCCCTCTTCAACTATTTCCGATTTGCCGATAGTACGCGTTAAAGCCGTCTCTTTATCCATAAAGATAAATTCGCTGTTTATCATTCCGCCGTTATAAGGGAACGTGCCGACCATGTGCATACATTTATCTAAACGGTATTCTTTAACGGCGGTGTCTTTTGCAAGTGTTTCGGTTAAAAACCCGTAAACCGTTCCGTCGGCATCGTCTACTGCAAGCGTAACGTGTTCGGCATTGAGTTTATCGTGGTATCTCAAAAAGTTGGCTTTATAGTCCATAGACAACATAAGCCATAGATTTAAAAGCATAGCCGCAAGCAAAATCAGCACGACGATAGCAGCCGTCTGTCCTTTGGCTTTGCGCATATTGGAGCGCGCGATAAGAAACAGCTTTCTCATTCTACCACCCCATATCCTTTAAGAAAGCGGAAAGCTTTTCATGCCTTGCCGCATCTCCGTGGGAATACCTGCCCAAATCGCACTCGCCTAAAATAACTCCGTCTTTAAGGTAAAGAATGCGGTTGCCGCGGCGCGCCGAACGCATATCGTGCGTAACCATTACGACGCTTTGACCCCGTTCGTTGAATTTTGTAAGTGTATCGAGAACGTCGAGTCCCGTCTTGGAATTGAGCGCGCCCGTAGGCTCGTCGGCAAACAGTATTTCGGGGCTATTGATAAGCGCGCGCACTATGCCTACTCTTTGCGCCTCGCCGCCCGATATTTGCGCAGGGAATTTTTTTTGCGTTTCTTCGGAAATATCAACCGCCGCAAAAAGTTCTTTCGCTCTTGCCACAAGCGCTTTCCTATCCTTATTTACCAAAAGCCCTGCGCAAAGAACGTTATCCATAACGCTCATTCCGTCGATAAGATATATCTGCTGAAAGACGAAACCGCAATGGTCTCGCCTGAACACCGCCAGACCGTCCTGTGACAGGTCGGAAACGGCTTTGTCCCCGAAAAATATTTTGCCGAGGCTGGGCGTATCCATTCCCGAAAGTGCGTATAAAAGGGTGGACTTGCCTGCGCCGCTGGCGCCCATTATAACGGTAAAATCACCCTCGTAAAGTTCCATATTTATATTTTTGAGAACGTGTTGTTGCTGACCCCCGTTAGAGAAAGTCTTACTGAGATTTTCAGTTTTAAGAAGCGTTTTCTTCATAATTACCTCCGTTTAACACGTCCATTATAATTTTTTGAATTCTTAAAGGTCTTTAAACAATTCTTAAATTTATCTTAAATATTTGAACTCAGCGTTACGGCAACGGTGATTTTAAGCCCCTTTCCGCCGTTTTCTACGGTAAGTCCGCCGCGCATTTCCTTCATAAAATAGTCCGAAATATAAAGCCCCAAACCTGCGCCGTCTATGCCTGCGCTGTTGCTGCCGCGCTTAAACTTTTCCTTTAAAACAGCAAGCTCCTCATGCGGCACGCCCCCTCCACCGTCCTCTATCACAATATTTAATCTGCCGTCATTTACAGAATAGGAAACGTCTACGGGCGTATCGGCATACTTATAGGAATTTGCAAAAATATTATCAAAGACCTGCTGCAACCGCAAAATATCGGCGTAAACAAGACATTGGGGCGGCGCGGAAATTTTTGCGCGGCGTAGATAGTCCGCATTTTCAAGCAAAGTTTTTATGCGCTTGCTTTCCGCATTCACGGGCGAAACGCTAAGCTGTTGCAATTCTTCGAGCGTTGCCGTAAACAGATTTGTTATAAGCGCGGTAATCTGGTCTGCTTTTGCTATAATCTGCGTATAGTTTTCCCTGTCCTTTTTACTTGCGGCGACAGCAAGCCCTACTTCGGAAACGGCTTTTATGCTCGCTACGGGTGTCTTTATATCGTGCGAAAGCTTGGCAACAAGCTCTTTTTTACTCTGTTGCGCCTTTGCTTCCGCCGCTTTCGCCTTTTTAAGTTCCGACCGCATAATATCAAAGCTTTCGGTAAACGCACCGAAAAGATTTCGCCTGTCCATTTCAAGCGGAATGTCGAGGTTTCCCCCTGCTATTCTTTCGGCGAATCCTTTCAACTTGCGGAAAGGCCCCTCAACGGTTCTGTATAGATAAACGGCATACACCGCGCAGATTATGCCCTGAAAAGCGACCGCCGCCGATAAAACTATAACCGCAGTTTGTTTTTGCGCCTGAAGCGTCTGCGCGCCGTCGTTATAAATTATCAGCTTACCTGCAACCGAGCCGTCTATTGT
>RYWC01000103.1 GCA_003979335.1 Clostridia bacterium | reverse complement strand
ATAAAATAATAAATGCGCCCGACGAATTTCCGTCGGGCGCATTTTTATGCGTTAGCCGCATTTGTTTACAAGGTTGGTTTTTTCGTAGACGAAACAGTCAAGCTCTTCGCTGTACTCGCCGCCTTTTTTGTAGCCGCACGTTTCAAAAAACTTTTCCGCTCCGTCGCAGGGCAGGCAGTAAGCCCGGTCAAGACCGCTTTCTCTCATTTTCAGCTCGGCTGTATATAAAAGAAATTTTCCGTAGCCTTTGCGGCGCTTAGAGGGTATAACGTAAATTTCACGCACGTCTCCCCAGCCTTCTTTAAAATTCCACTCGTTGTCTATATCGTCTTTCTGATAGATTACAAATCCTGCGTAGGTATCGCCGTCTTTCAAAAGCTCTATGCGAATAAGCCCTGCAAGCAAATCGGGCAGGATGTATTCGTCCACAAGGTGCTTAACGTTTTCTCCGCAGTCAAGCTCCGAATAATATTCTGTAAAAAGTTTTTCAAATTGCGTTTTGCTTTCGTCCGTTAAAGGTTTTACCGAAATCATATTGATTTTCCTTTTAAATTTCGCCGCTTTTTCTTAGCGCGCATACTGTTTAAAAAATCAAAGGCGAGGAGGACTATCCGCGCGTTCAATTTATGTCATTACGGCAATCTAAAAATATTGTCTGCCGCACGGGCACAGTGACACTAACAGCTTGTGCATCAGACCGTTTAACTCTGTTTATGTTAAGTGCGGTAGCCGTGGTTGGGTGTGTTCAGCAATTAAATTAGCACGTTGTCATTCCGAGAAAAGCGAAAGCTCTCGACAGGCGCGTTTGAAAGGGTTTGTTTAGCCGTCATTCTGAGTGAAAGCGAAGAATTCCGTTTGTTTAAGCAAATGTTGGGATGTTTCGGCTGTGCTCAACATAACAAATAATTTTTTGCGTCCGACGTGTAAGGCAACAAATAGACTATTAATCTTTGTGCATTGCGGAAATATAAAGATTATTGTTTTTCGTGTTCTGTTGCGGAAACGTAAAGCCTTTTATCCTCCGCGCGTCCGATGTATAGTGTGCTGAAACCGAAATATTTTTACCGAGTGTTTGCATTATCAGCGAAGCGCAGTTTGCGCAAAGCGACTTTCAACTCCGTTCAGGCGACGGATAGCGTAATAGTCATTTGTGTGAGCAGTGGGGGAGGGGGGCAGTAAAAAACGAGGGTTAAAAACCCTCGTTTAATTGCTTATTATTCGGCAACGGGGTAAATGGAAACCTGTTTGCCGTCCCTGCCGACTCTTTCGAACTTTACTGTGCCGTCGATAAGAGCGAAAAGCGTATCGTCTTTGCCAAGCCCTACGTTGTTGCCGGGTTTGAACTTAGTGCCGCGCTGTCTCACCAAAATGTTGCCTGCAAGCACGAACTGACCGTCCGCGCGCTTAACGCCGAGCATTTTAGGATTGCTGTCTCTGCCGTTGTGCGAAGAACCGGTACCTTTCTTATGGGCGAATAAACTAATAAAAAACATTCCGTTATCCTCCTTAAATTACTCTGCCTTAGCCTTAGCTTCGGTTGCCTTTTTAGCAGGCGCTTTCTTAACTGCGGACTTTTCGGCAGCAGCTGTCTTAGCCGCAGGCTTCTTTTCGGTTGCCGTCTTTTTAGCCGTGGGCTTTACTTCTGCAACGTCGCCTATAGCCGTAACCTTTATTAAGGTATAGGGCTGTCTGTGACCCTGCTTTTTTCTCTCGTTCTTTTTGGGCTTGTACTTGAAGACGATAATCTTCTTATCTTTGCCCTCGGAAACTACTTCGGCTTTGACTTTCAAGCCTGCCGCGTCGCCTGACACCTTAATTCCCTTTTCGTCAGCCGTAAGGATTACGGGGAATTCAACCGTTTCACCTGCTTTCCTGTTAAGTTTTTCAACTTTAACAAGGTCGCCGACGCAAGCCTTGTACTGCTTGCCGCCGTTCTCAAAAATTGCGTACATAAAAATACCTCCTCTAACCAGTCTCGCCGAACTCAGGCGGCGCCTTAACATAAAAGCGCGCTTAAAAAAGCCCGTTTCGGGCGGCTCGGTATTTAATTTAACACATTTCTTTTATTTAAGTCAAGCAAAAACCCGTCTTTTACATATTTATTTTGTTTTGCGCGCATACTGCTTGCAAGGAGAAATTTATGGAAGAATTGAAAAAAGACAGCGAAATTATAGCTGAAATTTACCGCAACGCACAGCTTGCGCTTACTTCTATTTCGGATATACTTCCCGAAGTGGACGACGTTCATATAAAGGAAGAAATTCTGCGCCAGCACGAAGAATACGAAAAAGTATGCAGCGAAGCTTCCGCGCTCGCGCACAAGTTCGACGTTGAACTTAAAGAGCCCAACCCCGTTAAAAAGGCGATGATGTGGTCTGCAATAAAAATGGGTGCGGCAAACGACAACTCCGCCCAGAACATAGCGCAGATGATGATAAGGGGTACGGTGACGGGCATAACCTCGCTTCGCACATCGCTTACCGACGGCGAGAAGTTTATGGACCCCGAAGTTAAAAAACTTCTCACCGATTTAATCGACCTTGAAGAGGGCTTTGAAGAGAAACTTAAAAGCTTTTTATAATGAATAACAAATAAATTTATAAGCAATAAAGGCTGACTGCGCGAAACAAAGCGCGGTCAGCCTTTGTCTTTCTTGACAAAACTTAACGCCGTTTTTATAATTGACTGTGTAAAGGAGTTAATTATGGCGGAAGAAAAGGGCGAAAACATATACGACGAATTCGAAATAGAGGACGGCACTCTAAAGAACTTTTTCGAATATGTGTGTAAAAAAGCTGAAATAACCGTGCCCGACGGAGTTACGACTATCGGTGAAATTGCATTTGCAGACAGCAATCTTTGTAAAATAACTCTGCCCGAAACTGTTAAAAGCATCGAAGGCTCGGCTTTTTTAAGCAATTTTTATTTGTGTGAAATCAACATTCCCGTCGGCTGTAAAGTCGGCGAAAGCGCGTTTATGGGCTGTAATTCGCTTATGCGGCTCGATTTTAAAAATATTGTTTCATTCGGCAGTTTCGCTTTTAACGACTGCGCGTCTTTAAGAGAGGCAGAACTGGCGGACGGGCTTACGGAAATTGCCGATTATTCGTTCGGATATTGCTATGGTCTTTGCAGGGTGGTTATTCCTCAAACGGTAAAAAGAATAGGTGAAGAGGCTTTTAGGGGTTGCGAAAAGCTTTTTGAAATTTTACTTCCTACCGAACTTGAAGAAATAGGCGCCTCGGCTTTTGCGGAATGCCGCGGCTTAAAGGAAGTTATAATTCCCGAAAGCGTAAAATTTGCAGGCGGAAAAATTTTCAGACGCTGTAAAAATATAACCGTATATTGCGAAGCAGATGAAAAACCCGACGGCTGGGCGGACGACTGGAACGTTACGGGAGGTCTTCTGAAAAAGAAACGCTGTAAAACCGTATGGGGATTTAAACGGCATTAATTCAACGCAATATTAAATAT
>RYWC01000102.1 GCA_003979335.1 Clostridia bacterium | reverse complement strand
GAATTAATCAAATAATTATTTTTACTTCGGCAAATTTCAATGACATTATCCGTCTTAAATCCGCGCCGAAATATTTTAAATTACTTTTTAAAACTGTCTTTCAAAGAAACTATTTCAGACAGGACAAGTCCGTTTTCGGTTGTCTTTTTGTAATAACCTGTGCGCAAAAGCTGGAAAGGGGTATCGTCTTTACTATCCGCAAGGTAGGGTTCGGCTTTTCCGTAAAACCTTTTTTCACTTTCTTGATTTAATCTTTCTGCATAATCCTGATCAGGGTACTCTTCGTCCTTTAAAAGAGATCCGTACTGTCTGAATTTCGCATCTACGCCGTACTTGCGGTCAACCCACTGCACAACGCCCTTTGCTTTCATATCGGATACGACTGCGCTTCCGCTCTTGGTCTCGGGAAAATATGTGCAGAAAATTTCTTCGACACCGCCGTCTGCGTTCAGTTTAACATCGTCGCAGCGGACGATATAGGCGCCTTTAAGACGCACCGTACCGCCCTTTTGCAGACGTTTGTATTTAGGCGGAGGGTTGAGCGAAAAATCGTCAGCGTCAATATAAATATTGCCGGTGAATTTAACGGGGCGCACGCCGCTGTTTTCCTTTGCGGGATTTATTTCAAAATCAAGCTCTTCTTCGCCGCTGTAATTAGTCACCGTTAGTTTGACGGGATTGATGACCGCCATTGCGCGCTCGGCAGAAGCGTTTAGGCTATCCCTAATATAACTGTCAAGCTGAGCTTGGTCGACAACCGAATAAGCCTTTGCCACGCCGACGTCGGCACAGAACTTTTTAAGGGCTTCGGGAGGAACCCCACGGTTTTTTATACCACTGATAGTCGGCATACGGGGGTCGTCCCATCCGCTTACAAAACCATCGTCCACAAGCTTTTTAAGGTAGCGCTTAGACATAAGCATATTGGTTATGTTAAGCCTTGCAAACTCTATCTGCCTGGGCAGAGGTTTCGGCAAACCCGACCTTTCCACAAACCAATTGTATAAGGGACGGTGATTTTCAAATTCAAGAGAACAAAGCGAATGCGTTATGCCCTCTATCGCGTCGGATATGGGGTGCGCGAAGTCATACATAGGATATATGCACCACTTGTCGCCCGTGCGGTAATGGGGAACGTGAGCTATGCGGTAAATTACGGGGTCGCGCATATTGACGTTGGGCGAAGCCATATCTATTTTCGCCCTTAAAACTTTCGCTCCGTCGGTATATTTACCTGCTTTCATTTCACGGAAAAGTTTGAGGTTTTCTTCAACGTTTCTGTTCCTGAACGGAGACGGCGTGCCTGCCTCGGTCAATGTTCCGCGCGTTGCCGTAATTTCTTCGGCGGATAAATCGCAAACATACGCGTTTCCGTCTATAATATACTTTTCCGCAATTTCGTAGAGTTTATCGTAATAGTCGGATGCAAAAACAAGTTTGTCGTACTCAAAACCGAGCCATTTTACCGCATCCACAATTGAATTAACGTATTCATAATCTTCTTTGGCAGGATTTGTATCGTCCATACGCAAATTCAAAGTGCCGTTATACTTTTCCTTCACACCGAAGTTTATACACATTGCTTTGACGTGACCGATGTGCGGATACCCATTGGGTTCGGGGGGAAAACGCACCGCTATTTTATTGCCGACACTCTCGAATTTGCCTGCTTCCAACTCTTCGTTAATAATCTGTTCTATAAAATTTGACGCTTCGGGAAGTTTCATAATTTTTACCTTTAAAATTCATATCAGGACAAACCTGTAATATTGCCCTTTTCATCAATGTCTATATGCTCAGCGCTGGGGGTTTTGGAAAGACCGGGCATAAGCATAATTTCGCCTGCAACCGCTACAATAAAGTTTGCGCCGCCTTTATAAATTATATCCCTTACTTTTATTTTAAAGCCCGTAGGCGCGGCAGGTTTTTTCGCATCGTCCGACAGTGAATACTGGGTTTTTGCAATTATCACAGGCAAACCGCTAATGCCTGCTTTTTCGATTTGTTCGATTTTTTTAAGCGCCTCTTCTGAAAAATCTGCACCGTCGCCGCCGTAAACTTTCTTAACTACGTCCTCGACTTTATTAACTATTCCGTCGTTCAAATCGTAAGCATAACTAAGCTCCGACTGTTTGCCGCACTCTTCCAAAACAGCTTTTGCAAGTTCTTCTCCGCCTGCGCCGCCCTTTAAGAACACATCGGTAAACACTGCATTTGCGCCTGCGTCTTCACAAGCCGCAAGAACGGTTTTTATTTCCGCTTCTGTATCAGTTGCAAATCTGTTCATTGCGACGACAACGGGTTTATTATAGACGTTTTTGATATTGGAAACGTGTTTTAAAAGATTGGGAAGTCCGTCTTTTAAAGCCGTTAAATTTTCTTCCGAAAGATTGCCCTTATCCGCTCCGCCATGAAGTTTCAAGGCTTTGACAGTCGCGACAATAACAACGCAGTCGGGCTGAATGTTTGCAACTCTGCACTTTGTATCAAGGAATTTTTCAGCCCCGAGGTCTGCGCCGAAACCCGCTTCTGTTACAGTGTAATCGGCTAGGGTCATTGCAGTATATGTCGCCGTAACAGAGTTACAGCCGTGCGCGATATTCGCAAAAGGTCCGCCGTGAACTATCGCAGGCGTTCCCTCCAAAGTCTGAACAAGATTGGGCTTTAACGCGTCTTTTAAAAGAGTTGCCATCGCTCCGTCGGCTTTGAGTTCGCGCGCGCGGACAAACTCGCCCTTACCGTTTACGCCGACGACTATATTGCCTATGCGCTCTTTTAAATCTTTTAAACTTGTCGCA
Organism: Clostridia bacterium; assembly: GCA_003979335.1. The sequence continues at coordinate 679 of RYWC01000102.1, read as the reverse complement.
AGACACAGAATTGCCATTACTTCGCTTGCTGCGGTAATTTCAAAACCTTCCGCCCTGTCGTAACTTACGCATCCTTTCATTGCGCCTGCGGCGTTATGTAAAACGATATCCCTTAATGCCCTGTCGTTCATATCCATACAGCGGCGGAAGTAAACTTCTTTAATATCCAACGCATTGCCACGCAGAATGTGATTGTCAATCATTGCGCACAAGAGGTTGTTTGCCGCGGTTATCGCGTGCAAATCACCCGTAAAATGCAGGTTTATATCCGCCATAGGCACTACCTGCGCATAACCGCCGCCCGCCGCGCCTCCTTTTATTCCGAAAACCGGTCCGAGGGAAGGCTCCCTTAATGCAAGACATACTTTTTTCCCCAGACGCGCCATACCGTCGGCAAGCCCTATGGAAACCGTAGTTTTACCCTCACCGCCGGCCGTGGGGTTAATGGCGGTTACAAGAACAAGTTTGGAAACGGGGTTGAGCTTTTCAAGATTTATTTTTGCCTTGTACTTGCCGTAAAGTTCAAGATTCTCTTCTTTGAGTTTAAGCTTTTTTGCAATTTTCCGAATGTCGTGCAGTTTACAACTTTCGGCAATTTCAATATCGGTAAGCATCGGAATACCTCTTAAAAAATTTCTTTTATCATTATAGCATAGCTAAAACGCGATTGCTATTATTT
>RYWC01000101.1 GCA_003979335.1 Clostridia bacterium | reverse complement strand
ATATATATAGGCGCTTGATTGAAATACATTCGGCGACAATGCGGAGATGGCTGAGCGGTTTAAGGCGCACGATTGGAAATCGTGTTATGGGCGACCATACAAGGGTTCAAATCCCTTTCTTCGCGCCAAATCAGTAAAATTCAATATTTTTGATATTGTTTTGTCCCCCGATTCCGTGTTTTGGAACACCCCGAACACGATAAATCGGGGGATTTTTCGTTATTTTTTGGGTATATTTTGGGTATGAGCGGTTAGAAAACTATCTATCAACTGCAGTATTTCGGCATATTTACCCTTATAAATGACCGTTTTCTCGTCTTCCGACAAATCGCCGCGTAAAAAAGTCGCCTTATCGAGTTGCTCAGGGTGGGTATAGTACTTTAAAGTAGTTTCAATGTTGGAATGCCCCATCCAAAGCGAAACGGTTTTAACGTCTATTTTATTACAGCAGATTTGAATAGTGCCGAACGAGTGGCGCAGGTCGTGAAGTTTATGGTCCATTCCTAATTCTTTCATAAACTTACTGAACACACCATCTGCGGCCCGCTCGGTAAAAGGGAAGTAACGACCTTTCTTGTTGGGGGTAAGAGTAGAGAGCAGTTTTTCAACGAACGGAAATAAAGGAATTTGTCTAAGCGATCCGTCGGTTTTGGTGCCGTTCACTTTTAAGAGCTTTTCTTCCATATCCGCGTCCAAAAAAATAACGTCAAGACCCTCATTTCTTCGACTGCCGACCAAATATGTAAAAATATAATAGCATTTAAGCTGGTAGTTGATTTTCTCGTCCGCAAAAAGCCTTTTGAAATATCGCGCTTGCTCGACAAATGAAAAGGACGTGCCCATATTCGTATCATGCTCCATTTTTTCAATGGCGGTGCAGGGGTTTACCGTTAAGAGCGATTCCGACACTGCGTATTTGAAAAGGTTGTTGAGCATTCCCTGAATAATCTGGCGTTTCCTTGTCTTATCTATCGCAAAAAGGAAGTCCTTAATGTCTTTCGCCGTGTACTCGTTGAGTGGCTTATCAAAGCCTTGCTCAATTATGTACTTATAGTTGTACTCAATTCCCTTTAAAGTGTTTTCTGCTCGCTTTTGGCTCTGTTTATAAGGCAAGTAGCGTTGCGTATAGAATTCCGAGAGTAAAGGGAATTTTTTCTTATTTTGCTGTTGCGGTAATTTTCTGTGGCTTTTCAGTGCCCGAATTTTCCTTAATAACTTTTCTTTTATTTCATTTTCGTCCCTCCCGTAAGTCGAACCGAGTTGTTGGTTACGGAATTCAATCAGCCCGTTTTCACGTTCGCGGACTGAGCCTTTGAGTTTGAGTTCAATTATCATTTCTTTTATCACCTCAATTAAAGGTTTTACCGAAACGATATTTTGCGACCCATTCTCTACCTGAGTAAAAGAGTTTAACGATTCTGCTGCATTAAAGATACCACCAAAGTCTTGCGCGTCCTGTTGCCCGGCAGTATAGCCTAAAATAGCTATGACGGCTGTGTTTATGCCCTGCGAGGCGGCAGAAATGGCTTCCGAATTTTTGGCAATGTTCGATAAGCAGTCTTTGATAAATTGGTTCATTTGTATAATTTCCTCCAAAAATAAATTCGTAAGGGAAATTATACTTTAATCAAGTAATCGGCTCAATAAAGCACGGCGGTGGGGTAGTTTAAACAGCTGTCGATTTGGATTCGCCTGATATTTTCAGTGCGCCATTACTTACATAAACCCACATTGATTCAAGGTCGCTTGAACCTTTAATGTTTCTATTTGCGAGCCAGTCGGGTCCAGTAGGTCTTTCCCTTACTTCATTTAGACTGCAAGTAGAGTAGGTTTTGTACATTTCCGAAAAAATACTGTCACAATTCGGAACGTACAGCGTATCCTTGTTCAAATCGTATATGGACTGCGTGCCGGGACTGTATATGACCGAAATGTATATCTGACAACGGTTGCTATAATCTTTCAACACAATAAAGTTCTGCGCCGACACCGCGATAGCTTTCAAGTCACCCTTTCTTTTCTCGTTTGACAGTTCGAGCCATTCAGAAAGGGGCTTATCTTCAATATTAAATTCAATGCAGAACTTCGGAAGCGTATCGTCCGTCATATCGAAAGAGAAAAGGCTAACCTTTGTTTCCGAATTCATTGCGTAGGTGCCGTTTTTCTTATCGAGTGAAAGGTACTTGGCAAATTCAGCTTGCAAGCTATCGTCATTGTCTGTACAGCCAGCAAATAAGAGTGTAAGAGTAGCCGACAGCACAGCAAAAGCAACAATTAACAATTTCTTAAACATAGATTTCATACTTTTTACCCCCGTTAAAAATTAGTAGCCGACAATGGCTTGAGTATTTATACCTTGCCCATTCAACATTCCTATCGTTCTGGCAAGTAAAAACGTCTTCTGGTTCTCGTTCATTACATTGTAGAGCTTTGTGAAGTCTATAAAATTCTTTTCCGAGAGCAGTGAGCCGAACTCGCTAACAAACTTTTCGGCAATATCATAAGCAGGTCGTTCCGTAAGGGACGACTTTTTTTCTTGCACTTCGTGACCCAAAAGGAAGTCAACCGATACACCAAAGTAGTCCGACAGCTTAACAAGTGCATCTACCGAGGGGCGTGCCTTTCCGCTTTTCCACGCCTGAATGCTTGCATTCGATAAATTAGCCGACGATTCTAACTGGCGGGCGGAAAGTCCGCGTTGTGTCATAAGTTCAATAATGATTTCAGTTGCTTTATCCATAGTAATTCTCCTAAAAAAATAATTTAGGAGATTTCCTGCAAAAATAGTTGACAATGCAGGAAAGTTCCTATATAATGATAACCAAGGTTATCAAAAAAGACGATAACCAAAACCTACCACCCCCGAAAACGCAAAGTGGGGGCAGTTTATTGGCAAGTAGGCTTTTTTGATAATTCTTTGTAGCGAAAGTATTTTACCACAAAAGTCCCTACTTGTCAATAACCGATAGGTTATCAAAAGCACATTTTAAAGGAGGAAGTTCAAAAAAATGGCTGTTTCCGACAGACTTAAAACAGCAAGAGAAAAGAAAGGCTTAACTCAAAGAGAAGTAGCCAGAGCAATAGGTGTTTCTCAGCCTGCTTACTGCAATTTTGAGAGCGGTTACAAAGTACCTTCTCTTGTGATAGCGAAATCTATTTCAAATGTGCTTGGGGTAAGCATTGATTATCTCGCCGAGAACGACTAAGCGCGGTAATCAAAAGAAACTATTAAAAGGATTGACAATATGGGGATTAAAACTAAACACCACGAAAGTATCACTTACCGTCTTTATGACGAGCTGAAAAATCACGTCGGCAAGGAAAATGCCATCAGCGCAAAAGATTTGAGCGCAATGTTTGGTATGTCTAAACGCACGCTGCGTGTACACATTCGGGAAATCCGCAATAGCGGTGAACTCGAAAAGGTTATAGGCTCGTATGAAGGCGGTTATTATGTTTGCACGAAAGAAGAATCGGACACCGTGACTACGCATTTGTACAAGCATGTGTTTAACCCTGTCTCTTATACACATCT
>RYWC01000100.1 GCA_003979335.1 Clostridia bacterium | reverse complement strand
GCTAAAATATTTCGACTGATAAACAGATTACACGATACTAAAACAATTCTTGGTATGAAAAAGAAATTTCATTTGAAAAATCTGCTTACGGCAACCAATATCCTAATTATGATATTGATTGTGCTGTATGTGTTAGACAAATATTTACCTTTCCCAAATAATTATAACGGTTTCAGCGCATGGGATAGCGAGCGTTCGCCTGCTTTAAACTATATTTCAGGCAGCTGCGGCGGTTTGCTGACAAATTATCTGGCGTTGGGCGGAATGCTCCAAAACGGTTATGCAATATACAGACATATCACAGCGGCTTTTCTTCACGGACGTTTACTTTACCTTATAACAAATATTGCAGGGCTTTATTTTATAGGTAATTACGCGGAAAAACGCTTCGGCTGTATACTCACTTATCTGATATTTTTAATTGTCGCATTTACGGAAAGCTTTATAACCACCCCTCTTTACTGCGCAATTGCGCCCGATAAAGCACAGACAACGTGGGCGGCGGTAAGCACAGGCGCGTCCGGCGGTATTTTCGGCTTAATCGGCTTTACGCTTGCCGCGCTGTTTTTTGACATTAAAAGCTTTAAAAAGATAGGCATACCGACAATTATTGTTTCTGCAATTTACGGAGTTTTGACAACTTATATTGCAAGCTTCGGCTTTACAACCGTCTGCCATAATGTAAGTTTGCTTATCGGGCTTTTTTTAGGAACCGCGATAATTTTACCGTTTTTTATTCTGAAAAAAGGTAAATTTGCACCGAAGGCAGAAAGCTTTCAGGCAATTGAAAATTCAGTTTTAAAAGAAACGGACGATATTGAGCAAAAATAATAATTTCAGTTTAAAATCTATTTAAAATAATGCAATTCTACTTATATTCGACTTTAATCTATTGCAAGCGCGTTTGAAAAAAGTTAGAATATCCTTAAAAAGAGTGTTTGAGGAGAATAACAATGAATAATTTCGGTGAATTTCTATATTCATTGCGAAAAGAAAAAGGTATGACGCAAGCAGAACTTGCAGACGCTTTGGGCGTAACAAATAAAGCGGTTTCAAAGTGGGAAACTGGCGAAGCTATGCCTGAAACCAGCCTATTATTGCCTATTTCACGGATGTTCGGAGTAACAGTAGACGAACTTTTAGACGGAAAACGCGCAGAGGCGCACCGCGACAGCGACGAAAGACAGAACGAAGATTATTCGAAAGAATATATAAAAGAGCACTTGTTTTCACGCGGAAAAGATGACGAACCCAAAACTTTACTTGAAAAAATATGCGGTTTTGTATGCGCAACCGTGTTCTTGTTTGGCGTTGCAACATATTTTACGATTGCCGGACTTACTGATATTTGGCATCCATACTGGGTTATTATTCCTTCAGCCGCGTTTTTCTGCGCGATTCTCGGAATAATATTCGATTTATTCAACAGCAGAAAAAGGAATTCGAAAATTTCCAAAGGAGAAAACCCTTACACCGGCGCAGTATGCGGAATAATAATGCTTACTTGTATTATTGCCTATCTGAATATTGGTGCACTGCTTGAACTATGGCATCCTTATTGGATAATAGTCGTAATAGGCGGCGTATGTTGCGGAATTATAGGCGCCGTAGGAGAAATAATCTTCCATAAAAAAATTAACAAATAAATGTCAGGCGAACGGATTTAATTATTCGTTCGCTTTAATTTTAAACTCAACTTGATTTTTTTAATATGGAAATAGTATAATGTATTAAACAAATCAAAGGGGTTCGAATATGAGTTCTTTCAAAGATTTACGCATTGTAGATAATTTTTACCAAACATCGGCGTTCTTTCCTATGCCTACTATAATTGTCGGCACTGTTTCAGAGAACGGAACAACCAATTTAGGCGCATACTCCCTTTGCTTCCCCTATTACGTTGCAGGTAAAGACTATTACGCTATGATTTTAGAAAGCCGCAACAGCTCGAACACAGCGCAAAACATACTGCGCGGAAGCAAAGTCTCACTCAATTTTATTACTGACGATAAAAAGTTTTTTAAAGAGGCTGTGCGCCTTGGGTTCCCCGGCGAAACAACCGAAGAAAAAATGAAAAACTGTATTTTTACGCTTGAAAACGGGCTTGCCGATGGCATACGCCCGAAAATTGTTAAAGAAGCTTATCAGGTGTTTGAATGCACCTGGGACAGCGAACTTGAAAACGCATATAAAAATAAAGCCGGAAGGTTGGAAGGTTATGACCCTCCTTATCGTAATTTCAACGGAATAACAAGCAAATTCGGCGCCCATTTCATCCTCAAAATAGACAAAATACTGATGAAAGAAAAATATTATAACTCTATAATAAACGGCGTAAAAGCAAAAGATTTCCCCTCCGTTCCCGTCGACTACGGCTATCGTGACAGTACAAATTTTTGGTGTTCGCCCTTTAAAAAGCCTTTCCCCGAAAAAATACAAGTCAAAGATGGCGATATAAATTCCGTTAAATATGCCGCTAAACGCATCGACCCCGAAGTTTCCTTTACAGACAAGGCGTGCGCGAAACTAACCAAGATACCACGCATTTTCTTAAAAGCCGCGCTAACGCAAATGGTTGAAATTGCCAAAGAAGAAGGTTTTAATGTTATAGACGAAAAGGAACTTCAAATTATTAACGATAAACGCCGAAAAGAGAAAAAATAAAGTGCAAACGTTTAAAGCAATAATCATCGGGGGCGGACCTGCCGGCATCTCCACCGCATTGAATTTAATAAACTTAGGCATTACCGATATTCTTGTCGTGGAAAAGCATATTTTCCCCAGATATAAATGTTGCGCAGGTTATATAACCGAAAAAACAAAAAAAGTTTACAAAAATTTGGGTTTAAAAGTTGAGGACTGCCACTACTCCTTGATTAAAGATTTTAAAATTTTATATAAATTTAAATCAAAACTGAAAATTTTCAACAAGTTTTTGTATACCAACCGACGTATTGACCGCGTTGAGCTTGACGATTCTTTTTACCGATTGGCGGTTTCAAAAGGAATTAACGTGCTTCAAGGCATAAAAATTACTGCGCATAACAAAGAAGAAAACAGCATTGAACTTTCGGACGGCAGTAAGCATTATTACGAAAATCTTATTTTTGCTGACGGAACTTGCGGCTTCGGAAGCAGATACCAAAAAAACAGAAAAAGAAATATTGCAATGCAGCTTACGTTCGAAAATGACGCGGCGGAGGCGATTGACATACATTTCGGCATAACTAAGCGTGGCTATGCGTGGGTTAGTTCTTACAGCGGAATGACTAACGTCGGAATGACTGACGTTTATAAATCGGCAAAAGACTATAAATCTGTTTTTAAAAAGTTTCTGCAAGATTTGAACCTGAACGCAGATATCGAAAACCTGAAATCGGCTTTTACGCCTATCGGAGTAGGTAAAGCAGTTATAAACGGTAATGTGTTCTTTGTCGGAGATGCCGTAGGCGCTTGCGACCCTTTAACGCTGTCGGGGCTGAGATACGGGCTGAAAAACGGTGAATATTGCGCCCTTGCAATTGCGAAAGGAAATAATAAAATTTACAAAAAGCATATAAGAAAG
>RYWC01000099.1:867-3584 GCA_003979335.1 Clostridia bacterium | reverse complement strand
CCGTGCTTTTTAAGGTGTCTGTATTCGCCGTGAACGGGTATGAAAAATTTGGGTTTCAAAAGAGTGTGCATTATCTTGTGTTCTTCACGGCAGGCGTGACCTGAAACGTGAATATTCTGCAAACTTTCGTATACAACTTCCGCGCCCTGCCTGTAAAGGTTGTTTATTACCCTGTATACGAGTTTTTCATTACCGGGTATGGGCGAAGCCGAAATAATTACCGTATCGTTCACCCCGACAGTTACCGACGGATTGTCACCGTTTGCCATACGGGTGAGCGCGCTCATTGGCTCGCCCTGACTGCCCGTGGAAATTACGACGATTTCCTCGTCGCGCATATTGCGTATTTTGGCAACGTCGACTATAACGTCGGAAGGAATAGCTATTTCCCCGATTTTTTCCGCCGCCTCTACAACGTTTAACATACTGCGACCGGACAGCGCAACCTTTCTGCGGTATTTTACAGCCAAATCGAATATCTGTTGAAGCCTGTGAACGTTCGAAGCGAAAGTTGCGATAATAAGTCTTCTTTTGACGTTCTCTGCAAACAGCCTGTCCAAAGTAGTGCCGACAACCGTTTCGCTCATAGTAAAGCCAGCGCGCTCTATGTTAGTACTTTCACCCATATACAAAAGGACGCCTTTTGCGCCTATTTCACTTATGGTTTTAAGGTCAATGGGGTCGCCTGCGACGGGCGTCAAATCGATTTTGTAATCTCCGCTGTGGAAAATAACGCCCTGCGGCGTACCTATTGCAAAAGCCAGAGACCCTGCGATAGAATGGTTTACGTTGACTGCGCGAACCTTAAAACAGCCGAGCTGTATGGTTTGCCCCGGTTCAACCGTGATTTCCTTTACTTCGTTCAAGCGGTGTTCCCTTAGCTTATTGTCCACAAGGGCAAGCGTAAGTTTTGTGCCTATAACAGGGACTTTGAGTTCCTTTAAAAGATAGGGCACGCCGCCTATGTGGTCCTCGTGTCCGTGCGTTAAAATGAGACCCTTTATTTTTTTTGCGTTGTCCAAAAGATAGGTCAAATCGGGCACTATCAAATCGAAACCGGGTGTTTCTTCCGTGGGGAAGATTGCGCCTGCGTCGATTATGATTATGTCGTCGCCGCACTCCAACGCGGTCATATTTTTGCCTATTTCGCCTACGCCGCCCAAGAATATTATTTTGACCGATTTACCTGAGCGTTTTCCCTCGTTTTGTACGGGACGGGGCGCGCGTTTTTGTTTCTGACGTTTTACGGAAGCGCCCGACGATGTGTTTTTAGCCTTGGCACCTGCGTTTTTGCTTTTGTCGGTACTGTCGGCAAAGCGCGGTTTGTGCACTGTACGCTCCCTGTTCATTTTGGGAGGACGGCGGCGCTGAAGCTTTGCCTTTGGTTTTACCGTTTGTTGTTCCAATTTGTTACTCCGATATATTTATTTACTTTTGCTCCGTTTAAAAGACGCCGCAGATAAAAATTTTTAATGATTTTCAAGCCGCAGTTACGACAATTACGGCTTGCCGATTAAAACTTTTCTTTCTTAAAATTTCTGAGCCGCGTATTTTAACGGAAATTTAATACGGGGGATTGACAACCAACCCCCCATAAACCGATTTTTACTTTTTGTTTACGTCCTTTACAAGTCCGTCTTCGATTAACTCTTCCATAGACTCGTAAGGATACATTGCCGCGTAGTCACGCTCGGGAACATGCCTTTTTATACCGTCGCGCATTTCAAGCATTTCGTCTACAAGCCTGACCGCTTTCTTTACGCCTCTGGGACTCTTGATTTTAATCATCATAGGAGTGCCGTGCAACGATTTATTGTTTGAAACGTCTTTCCAGTGATAAACGGAATACTCGTGTTCCTGAGGATTGAGCGCAAGATACAGAACAAGCGTCTTGCCGCGGATTTTGAAGCGTGCAATCGTTTCCCTGCCTTTATGGAAACGCTCTGCGCCCCAAGCAATGTTAGAGTTGACCCTTCTGTAACTTAACAGCGCGTTTCTTACTTCGCCGTAATATTTTTTGACTTCGTCGGGGCTTTGGATGATTCTGGCGATAAAGCTGCGGTTATAACGCATCATATTCGCAAAATCAACGCCGTTTTCGTCCTCGTCCCCCTCGTCGTCGCCGGAATCGGAATCTTCGTCATCCTCGTCATCCGCGCGAGCGGCGACGTTTATGACCACGGAGGGCTCTTCGGTTGGGGGGACGGTTTCTTCCGCCTCCTCAACGGCTTCTTCTACCGTTTCTTCTGCCGGTTCCGCAACATATTCTTCCTGAATTACGTCGCTTACTGTAACCAGCTCTTCCTCGGGTTCTTCTTCGGCAGCCGCCTGTATTTCTTCTATTTCTTCCGCTTCTTCTTCAACCGTTTCCTCTTCGGGCTGCTGTTCCGCAGGGGCGGAAACAACTGTAACCACGGGTTTAACGTCAAGGTTGAGAAGTATTTCTTTTATTTCGGCTATTTCTTTATCTATAGCGTTGAAGCGTTCGTCATTGGTTGCGTAAACCTTTTCGCTTACGCTGTCAGACATCTTTTCTACGCCGTCGTCGTCTATTACTATTTCGTAATCGTTATCCTGCTGGGATTCGATAATTCTGTTTGCTATTGTTGAAGTAATTGCATCGTGGTCGAGAGATGCGGGTAAAGCGCTTATTACCTGTTCTGCAACCTTATCTGCGATTTCGTCCGTATCGAACTCGGGCAGATAATTCGAAAGAG
>RYWC01000099.1:0-857 GCA_003979335.1 Clostridia bacterium | reverse complement strand
AAGCCATATCGTCGTAATCGGGCTCTTCCTCTTCGTCGCTGTCCATCGCCGCTTTGAGCTTTTCGGCAACAAGTCCTGCAATCGCGTCGTAATCGAGCCTTTCGAGAATTTCTTTGGATATGGATTGGCAACCCTCGTCGTCGACGAGTATTTCAAAGTCTTCGGGTTTAAGAGAACCGACTTTCAGCGCGATTGCGTCCGCAAGTTCGTCCTCGTTGATTTCGTAATTGACTCCGCCGCCGCTCACTGCCGCCGCGGTATAGTTCTGTACTTCGGGAAGCTCTATCTGCTGTGCAACCTTTGCCGCAAGATAATCGTAATCGATATCACCGCCGGCAACATTTCCGATTTTTTCGGCTACAAGGTCTGCAACCGTTGCGCTGTCAATTTCCGCGGAAATTTCGGGAATAACGATTTGTTCGGCAACTTTGGATGCGATGTAATCGGGTGAAATAAATTCCTGCGCAGGGAACTGCGAAATAATCTTATCGGCAAGGTAGTCGTAATCGAAACTGCGGTCAGAAACCTGCACGTTGACGGGAAGCGGAGCCGCCGAAGCAACTGCGATTTCCTGCGAGGGAAGCCTGCGCGCAAGCCTGTCGGCAAGTAAATCGTAATCGATTTCCGCAGTAGCCGCAACTGGCGTAACTTCCTGCACGGGCAGACGGGCGATGAGCTTATCTACAAGCAAATCGTAATCGATGCTTTCCTGACGGGCAACGACGACGCCTTCGGATGTGCGAACCTCGGGAACGGGCATTTTCTCGGCAACCTTTTCGGCGAGATAATCGTAATCGATTTCAATATCAGCCGGAGCCGCCGCAACCGCCGCAATTTCGTCCTCGGCTGCGCTGCGC
>RYWC01000098.1 GCA_003979335.1 Clostridia bacterium | reverse complement strand
AGATGTGTATAAGAGACAGGTTCAAGGACTTTATGACAATTCTTCTTATTGTCGCGGCGGCTGTTTCCGGACTTATTGCCTTTCTGTCGAAAGATAAAAACGATTTGACGGACACATTTATTATACTTGCTATAATTTTTCTCAACGCCGTCGTCGGCATCGTCCAGCAGTACAGGGCGGACAAAGCTATTGAAAATCTTAAAAAACTTTCCGCAAGCTCTTGCAAGGTAAGAAGAGAGGGCAAGGAGTTTGTAATTCCGAACGAGGAACTGACCGTCGGCGATATCGTACTTTTGGAAGAGGGGGACGTAATACCTGCGGACTGCCGCATAATAGAGTGCAACTCGCTTACCTGCGACGAATCCGCGCTTACGGGCGAAAGCGTGGGGGTTGAAAAGAGCGAGGGGCGCATAAGGGGCAACAATGTCGCTCTCGGCGCGATGACAAATACTCTTTTCGGCTCTACATTTGTAGTGCGCGGCAACGCCAGCGCGGTCGTTACCGCAGTCGGTATGCAGACGGAAATGGGCAAAATCGCCCAGATGCTTCAGGGCGGAAAACAGGGCAGAACTCCTCTTGAAAAAAGCCTTGACAAGCTCGGCAAAATAATTTCCGCGTTTGTGCTTGCCGTGACCGCAGTAATCTTCATAATGGGCATATTTGTCCGCGAGGACGGAATTTTAAAGAATTTTATGACCTCCGTAGCGATAGCCGTCGCCGCAATTCCCGAAGGCTTGCCTGCCGTAGTTACTATAATAATGGCTATGGGCGTGCAGAAAATGAGTAAAAAGGGAGTGGTGATACGCAAGCTTAAATCGGTTGAAACACTTGGCGGATGTTCGGTTATATGTTCTGATAAAACAGGCACTTTGACGCAGAACAAACTTAAAGTTGTGACGGCGTTTGCCGACGGTAAAACGCTTTCAATCGATGATATCCGGGGGGCAAACGCAAAACTTCTGCAATGTATGACCGTTTGCAACACAGTTAAGGGTGACCGCGGAAATTATATAGGCGACCCCACAGAAGTTGCTTTGAGACTGTGCGCAGACGCTTGCGCTTTCAACCCCGATTATGTAAAACTTGCGGAGCTTCCGTTTACCTCGGAAAGAAAAATGATGACCGTTGCCGCTGAAATCGGCGGCGAAAGAATAAGCTTTACAAAGGGCGCGCCCGATATATTAATAAACAGGTGCAACCGCTGTCTTTCGGGCGGAATAGTCAAACCTTTTACCGAAAAAGAAAAAGCGGCTTATCTTTCGGCGAACGACGGTATGTCGGACGACGCATTAAGGGTTTTAGGTTTTGCCTATAAACCTTTTACGGGAAAAGCCGAGGAAAACGATTTGATTTTTATGGGGCTTTGCGGAATGACCGACGGTCTTAAACAGGGCGTAGGCGAAGCGGTAGAGGAATGTAAAACAGCCGGCGTTTCAACGGTAATGATTACGGGCGACCACGTCAGAACTGCGTTTTCCATAGCTAAAAAACTTCATATCGCTACAGATATGAAGGAAGTTATGACGGGCGACGAACTTGATTCCCTGAGCGGAAAAGAGCTTGACGACGCAATAGACGGGTGCAGGGTATTTGCGAGAGTTTCGCCAAAACATAAAAATATTATAGTTAATTCGCTTAAAAGCAGGGGAAAAGTGGTCGCAATGACGGGGGACGGAATAAACGACGCCCCCAGCATTAAGAGCGCCGATATAGGAATAGCTATGGGCGTTTCGGGTACGGACGTTACAAAAAGCGCGTCGGATATGGTTATTTCGGACGATAATTTCACAACGATTGTATCGGCGGTCAAAGAAGGAAGACGTATTTCGGCAAACATTAAAAAAACTATTCAGTTTTTCCTTTCTACAAACCTTGCCGAAGTGTTGGCAATACTTGTTGCTTCGCTTTTCCTTTTCCGTTTCGACTTTTTACTGTCCACCCAGCTTTTGTGGCTTAACCTTATTACGGACAGTTTCCCTGTGCTTGCGTTGGGTATGGAAAAAGCGGACGACGATGTAATGAACCGTCCGCCCGAACGCGCAGAAAAAAGTCTGTTTTCAAAAACTTCACTCTTTTCAATATGTTTTTACGGGCTGTTTATGACCGCCGTATCCATAGGCGTTTTTGTGATTGCCCTCAATATATGGGGCAATGAAGTTGCAACCACAATGACTTTTATGACCATTTCGTTTTTGGAACTTTTTCAGGCATTCAATATCAGGTCGGAAAGAGGGTCGGCGTTCAAACACTTCTTTTCAAACAAAATTTTGCTGCTTACGGTTGCGGTCGGGGTAATTTTAAACATTTTGCTGTGCGTAAGTCCGCTTTCGGCGGCATTCGGTCTTGTAAAACTCGGTGCTGTTCATTGGTCGGTGGTGTTCGGCGCGTCTCTTTCAATACTTCCCGTTGGTGAACTTTTCAAACTCGGTTTAAGACTTTTTACAAGGCGCAAACTACGTTGTTTAAAGCATATTACGGGGTCAATTGAAAAAAGAAGGATTAAAATTTTTAAAAGAAAGGTTAAAAAGGCATAGAAAAAGGCGGTTTTTAAACCGCCTTTTAAAATTATAAAACAAATTCCATTTGTACGTCGCAGGGTTCGGCGTTTGCAAGTTCTTCGTTTATTTCCTCTGCAAGTACGCACCCGAAACTTTTATATGCGGCGATGCTTTCCTTTGCGGAATGCGCTGAAATATAAATCTTTTCCGCTCCCGAATTTTTTGCATATCCGCAAATTTGTTCAAACAGTTTCCTGCCTATACCTCTGCTTCTGTAAGGAGCGGAAACATAAAATTCAGCCAAATCGATATATTGATTTCTGCTCCCGAATTTACCTTTCGGCAACAGCGCAAAACCTACAACGTCTTCGCCGCAGAATGCGCCGCACGCCATTCCGCCGCAATCTGTTACGGTTATAATTTTTTGCGCCATTTCTCTCAATTCCTCTAATGACCAGTCCTCAGTGTATCGCACAGGTTTTAAAATATAATTTTCGCCTTCCACGACCGAAGCAACTGCGGCGTTATAATTGTGAATTGCTTCGTTTACCGCCGCTTCGCTGCTCATGCTTTCACTTTTATACAATGTCAATGCCCTGCTGGAATCAAGATAAGCTACATACTCACCTCCCTGCATACCTGCGGTTATAGACGTTGAAAAAATATCGATATAAAAAAGGTCGGGATGGTCCATATAATAAGCGTCCCTGCCCTTACCGAACGATTTTGCAAGCCTGTTGCCGTCGCCGCCGTTGACATAAGCCTGAACTTCTTCCTTAGTCGCAACGCCGTTGGCAATCAAATCGTATTGAAGTTTGCCTTTTTTCAGTTCGCCGTTCTTATCAAGAGTTTCATAAGCCTTATAGAACCTTTCGGCAATAGGGTCGATTTTAATCTGATTGTAAAAATATTCATAGGGTTCGTCTGATGTGGTTTCCGCGGAAGCTTTATTCCCGAACATAAAAAACGACCCGAGAATATTTAAAGCTACCATGGCGAATACCGTTGCAAGAACGCCTATACGCTTTGTTAAAGATTTCATAAAACCTCCGATTTGCTTTAAGTGTTTCATATTATAA
>RYWC01000097.1 GCA_003979335.1 Clostridia bacterium | reverse complement strand
AGATGTGTATAAGAGACAGATAGATATGCGTGCATTTTCCGACCAGGCCCTGACCCTTGCCGCGATTGCCCCTTATTTTTCCGAACCGACCGAAATTGTCGGCGTAGCCCACATAAGAGGGCAGGAGTGCGACAGGATATCGGCGATAGTCAGCAATCTTACCGCAATGGGGGTAAGATGCGAAGAACGCGAGGACGGTGTTAAAATATATCCCTCACAGCCTCAGAAAGCCTTAATAAAAACTTTCGGCGACCATCGCGTCGCTATGGCTTTTGCGGTAACAGGTTTGCGCGCCGACGGTATCGTCATAGAGGACTGCGAAGTCTGTTCTAAAACTTTCAAAGATTATTTTAAAATTTTGGATTATATCTGCGGCGAATTGACAAACTGAAAACATATATGAGCGAAAGAATTGTAATTCATTCCGATTTAAATAATTTTTACGCTTCGGTTGAAAAAAAGCTCCGCCCCGAACTTGCGGCTAAACCCGTGGCGGTGTGCGGCAATAAGGAAGAACGACGCGGCATAGTGCTTGCAAAAAGCGAGGAGGCAAAGCGTTTCGGCGTAAAAACGGGCGACACCGTCTGGCAGGCGCAACGTAAATGCCCGGATATTATAATAGTGCCGCCGCATTTTGACGAATATATGAAATATTCGCGCCTCGTCAAGAGTATTTACGCGCGGTATACAGACCTTATCGAGGGCTACGGAATAGACGAGTGCTGGCTTGATGTAACGCACTCGACCCGTATTTTTCCTGATTATCGAGATAAAACGGTCGAATACGGGGGCGAAAAGTATTTTACGGACGGGTATCTGCGGTTTTTGGGCGACACAATCCGAAACGCCGTAAAATCCGAACTCGGGATAACTGTTTCGTGCGGAGTGTCTTTCAACAAGGTTTTCGCCAAATTGGGTTCGGATTTGAAAAAACCGGACGGTACTTCGGTTATTTCCAAACTGAACTATAAATCGGTTGTAAATGGTTTGCCCGTAGAAGATTTGCTGTTTGTCGGAAAGGCTACGAAAAGAAAACTGTACGATATGGGGCTTTCCACTATCGGCAAGCTTGCGGCGGCGGACGATGTTAAAATTCAAAGCGTATTCGGCAAATTCGGCGAAACCATTCTGCGGTTTGCGCGCGGAGGCGACGAGGAAGAAGTTAAACATATGGACGAAAAACGCGAATACAAGTCCATAGGCAACTCCTGTACCTATCCCGAAGACGTGACGGGTTTTGCCCGTATAGAAAGGCTTTTGTACGTCCTTGCCGAAAGCGTTGCCGCGCGGCTGCGCGAAACGGAGCAGGGGCTTGCGGATACTGTTCATCTTTGGGTCAGGTATTCAGATTTGTCCGATTTTGCGGTGCAAAAAAAGGTAAGGCATACAGCGCTGTGCAGTGAAATTGCAAATCACGCGTTCGCCCTTTTCAAAGCCAACGTAAAACAGCCGTTTGCAGTGCGCGCGCTCGGCGTTACGGTTTCGGGCTTCGACAACGGTATTTCGCAGGTCACTTTGGACGAAGCGGACGGCAGGTATACCAAGCTTGAAAAGGTGGAAAGGTGCGTTGACGAAATACGCAGAAAACACGGTTATGACAAGCTTCAAAGAAGCACGGTAGCGGAAGAGCCGTCGCAGATGCGAAACGATATTAAAAATTCGCACCTTATAAAACCGGCGAATTTTGAGGACAAACCGAAAAACTGAATTTATAATGCACGCTGATTGCGATGATAAGTAACGGTGATACAATACTTATATCAATTAATTTGACAACGACGTGTATTTTTTTATATAATTTTAGCGTAATAATTTTTATTCAGGAGTAAGTGAGAGATGAGGCTTCCCGAAATGTTCGGCGAAAACGTTTTTAACGACTCGGTGCAAAAAGAAACTTTGCCCAGCGAAGTGTATAAGGCTTTGAGAGAGACTGTCGAGTCGGGCAAACAGCTTGACGTTTCTATTGCCGGCGCGGTAGCGTCAGCTATGAAAAAATGGGCTGTGTCAAAAGGCGCTACGCATTATACGCATTGGTTTCAGCCTCTGACGGGACTTACGGCGGAAAAACACGACAGTTTTATCGAACCTGAGGGCGACAAAGTAATTATGCGCCTTACGGGCAAAAGCCTGATTGTCGGCGAATCCGACGCTTCAAGCTTTCCTTCGGGCGGTTCGCGCGCGACGTACCTTGCAAGGGGATATACGGCGTGGGACCCCACTTCGCCTGCGTTCGTTAAAGAGGGTACGTTATACATACCCACGGTTTTCGTGTCCTATACGGGTGAAACGCTCGATAAAAAATCCCCTCTTTTAAGGTCTATGACCGCGCTTGATAAGCAGGCTAAAAGACTTTTGAGCTGTTTCGGAATAGATTGTAAAAAAGTTTCCTGCGACGCAGGTCCCGAACAGGAATATTTCCTCATTTCAGAAGAAGAATATTTTAAAAGAAAAGATTTGCAGCTTACGGGCAGAACGCTTTTCGGCGCGCCTGTTACGAGGGGGCAGGAACTCGAAGACCATTATTTCGGCGTTTTGAAAACCAAGGTCGGCGATTATATGCGCGATTTGGACGAACAGCTTTGGAGCTACGGCGTTCTTTCGAAAACAAAGCATAACGAAGTCGCGCCCGCCCAGCACGAAATGGCGCCCGTTTATTCCAAGACCAACATTGCGGTGGATACCAATATGCTGACAATGGAAATAATGAAAAAGGTCGCCCACAAACACGGGCTTGTCTGCCTTCTTCACGAAAAACCTTTTAAAGGCATAAACGGAAGCGGCAAGCACAACAACTGGTCCGTTTCAACGGACACGGGCTTAAATCTTTTAAAGCCCGGCGACACTCCCGAAACGAATACTCTTTTCAAACTTGTTTTGACGGCTGTAATAAAGGCGGTTGACGATTATCAGGGCGTTTTGCGCGCGTCCGTCGCGTCCGCAGGCAACGACCACAGGTTGGGCGCGGACGAAGCTCCCCCTGCGATTATTTCAGTCTATCTCGGCGACCAGCTCGGCGCGCTTGTGGACAGCATTGTAAAGGGTGAAAATTATGTTGCAAGCGCAAAGACGCAGGGTTCTATCGGTGTGCCCGAAAGCCCTATTTTCCCCAAGGACGCTACGGACAGGAACAGAACTTCGCCTTTTGCGTTTACGGGCAATAAGTTTGAGTTCAGAATGCTCGGTTCGCAGGCGAACGTCGCCGACGCGAATATAGGTTTGAATACCATTGTCGCGGACGCTTTCGAACAGTTCGCTGACGAATTGGAAAACAAAAAAGACGTTGAAAAAGCGGCGGACGCTATAATTAAGAGGGAACTTAAAAAGCATTACCGCATCATTTTCAATCACGACGGTTACGGTCCCGAGTGGGAGCCCGAGGCGGCTAAACGCGGACTTTTAAACCACAAGAACACCGCAGACGCGACGCCCGTTCTTTACGAAGATAAAAATATAGAAGTTTTTGTAAGACAGGGCGTTTATACGAAAGCGGAAGCGGTTGCGCGCGCGGACATCCGTCTTGAAAATTACACCAAAATAATAAACATAGAAGCTTTGACTATGATTGAAATGGCAAAGCGCGACATAATTCCGGCTGTATCCGACTTCATAG
>RYWC01000003.1 GCA_003979335.1 Clostridia bacterium | reverse complement strand
AATCAACGCGCCGAATATAAAGATAATTTTTGATATCTACAATTATTTGGACTCTTCGAATTATAATCATTATCTTGAAATTTTGGACGAGGGTCTTGAAACTTTTGCAGGGGAAATAGCGGTATTCCATATAAAAGACTGCGTTTTTGAAGACGGTAAATTGAAGCAGGTCGCCCCAGGCAAAGGTATGTTCGATTTTAATAAAATTCTTTCAAAAATCAAAGCTTACGATAAAAACGCGTTCTTGGTTTTGGAAGGAACGGTGGGCGAAGATATCGTACCGTGTATAAATTTTATAAATAAAAAATGGGAAGAAGTGTGATTCCCTTAAAAAATAAATATAATTGACGGCGCGCGCAAAACCACACTTGTAAGGCGCGGAATACGCCGTGCGAGGTTAATTATGAAATTCGACGTAAGATACGCAAACCACCCCGACGATTCAAAACGGTACGACACCGCGGAATTAAGGGAAAAATATTTAATAGAAAAACTTTTCGAAGAGGATGAAATTCTTTTAACCTATTCGCATCAGGACAGAATTATCGCAGGCGGAGCTATGCCCGTCAAAAAAACTCTGTCGCTCGGAACGTTTAAAGAGCTTGCCACCGATTACTTCCTTGAAAGAAGGGAAATGGGCGTCATAAATATAGGCGGCGCAGGCATCATCACCCTTGACGGCAAAAAGTACGAATTGGGACACAAAGAGGGTATTTATGTTGGAATGGGAACAAAGGAGATAGAGTTCGCGTCCGTAAAAGCAGGCGCTCCTGCAAAATTCTATATAAATTCCAGCCCTGCGCACAAGACGTATCCCACGGTTAAAATAATTAAACCCGTTGAGGGCAAAACCGCGCCCGAGGGAGTCAAATACTGTGTACAGCGTCATCTCGGCACCGAAGCAGGAATGAACAAGCGCACCATTAACCAGTTTATTATCGGCGACGTCTGCGAGAGCTGCCAGCTTGCAATGGGTATGACCGAACTTGCGGAAGGCAGCGGATGGAACACCCTGCCCAGCCATACCCACGAAAGAAGAATGGAAGTATATATGTACTTCGAAGTTCCCGACGACCAGGCGGTTATCCACCTTATGGGTCAGCCTCAGGAGACTCGCCACATCATTATGCATAACGAGCAGGCGGTTATTTCGCCCAGCTGGTCAATACACACGGGTATAGGCACGCACAATTACACCTTTATATGGGGTATGTGCGGCGAAAATCAGACATATGACGATATGGACAACATCCTTACCAAGGACTTGAAGTAAAATTTTGCGGCAGAACGGCGGTGCGCTTACACAGCGTAAAGGTAAATGCGCTTGCGTTTACGGGCTGTCGGCGTCGAACGCTGAAACCTTATGTTCAAAAAACTTCTGCAAATAAATCAACTTTAAATACAAAACCAAAAAGGGGAAAAAAGAATGGCACATCTTTTATTTAAAGACGTAAACAAAGTTTATCCTAACGGATATCACGCCGTGCACGATTTCAATATGGAAATCAAAGACGGTGAATTTATCTGTCTTGTCGGCGATTCGGGTTGCGGCAAGTCCACAACGCTGAGAATGATTGCAGGGCTTGAAGAAATCACCGCCGGCGAGTTTTATATCGACGGCGTTCTTGCAAACCAGATGTCGTCAAGAGACAGGGGTATTGCGATGGTCTTCCAGTCCTACGCGCTGTACCCTCATCTGACGGTGTACGAAAATCTCGGGTTCGGTCTTACGCTTGAGGGCGTGGACGCGGATATAATCGACGAAAAGGTTCAGCAGACGGCTAAAATTCTCGGACTTACCGAATATCTTGAAAGGTTCCCCAGAAACCTTTCGGGCGGTCAGTGCCAGCGTGTAGCCGTAGGTCGCGCGCTCATAAGAAAGGTTAATATCTTCCTTATGGACGAACCTCTGTCCAACCTCGACGCCAAACAGCGCGTTACTATGAGGTCGGAAATCAAGCAGATTCACCGTTCGGTCGGCGCAACGACGATATACGTCACGCACGACCAGACCGAAGCTATGACTATGTCGGACAGGATAGTCGTTATGAAATCGGGCGGTTACGTTCAGCAGATAGGCACCCCTTACGAGCTGTATTTCCACCCCAGCAACCTTTTCGTTGCAGGCTTTATCGGCGAGCCCCCTATGAACTTTATAAGGGGCACCGTTGAGAACGGAAAAATCAAGGCAGGCGAGCACGAACTCGACTTGACCCCTGTTGTAAAGGATGTTAAAGCGCTTGAAGGCAAACCCGTTGTGTTTGCTTTCAGACCCGAGGCTATAAAACTTGCCGCGCATAAAAAGACGGGCAAGGAAGAGGGCGGCTACGAGCTTGTTTCAAACGTAGACCTTACCGAGCTGTTGGGCGATATGACAAACGTTTACGCAAACATAGGCGACGTAAACGTCATCTTGAAGGTAAATCCCCATTTCACGCCCGAAATGGGTTCGCAGTTCAAATTCTTCGTGCCCTATTCTGCGGCTTACGTTTTCGACGGGGAAACAGAACTTGCGGTCGAAAGCGACTTAAAACGTCATTAATGGGCAATAAGCCGCGCAATGATATGCGCGGCTGTAAGATTGTCGTTTAATTAAAGCAGCTTTGCCTTTTGCCAGCTTTAACGCGCTACACGGAAGGAAAATTTTATGTGTTTCCGCTTGCGAGAATTTTAAATGCGGCGCAGGGCTATATGTTCGGAACAGGGCAAAGCAGGCACATCGTCAAACAGTTTTGATAAGGAGATAACTATGGAATTGATAAGCAAAAAATTATTTGATAAACCCCAAAGAAAAATTAAGATAATGCAGTTCGGCGAAGGCAACTTTTTGAGAGCTTTCGTTGAATGGATAATACAGGACTTGAACGATAAAGGCGCTATTTCATCGGACGTCGTTCTCGTCCAGCCCATGCCTTTCGGCAGGGTTAAGGAACTTGCCGAGCAGGACGGACTTTACACTCTGCGTTTAGAGGGTATCGACGGCGGCAAAAAAGTTAAAAACAGTCAGGTTATAAACGTAGTCGGCGATTGCGTGAACCCTTTTGCCGAATATGAGAAATTCCTTGCATACGGCGAAAGCGAGGATTTGGAAGTGATTATTTCCAACACGACGGAAGCGGGCATAGCCGTAGACCCTACGGATACCGATTTTTCGGTCTGCCCCAAATCGTATCCCGGCAAATTGCTTGCCCTTTTAAAAAGGCGTTACGATAAATTCAAGGGCGCAAAAGATAAAGGACTTGCTATAATCCCTTGCGAACTTATAGACAACAACGGCGACGAGCTTTACCGCTGTCTCACCGAACTTGCTAAAATAAATAAAATGGACAGGAAGTTTATCGATTGGATGCAGAACTGCAACCATTTCACTTCCACGCTTGTAGACCGTATCGTTCCCGGCTATCCCAGAAACGAAATAGAAGAAATTCAGAAAGAAACGGGCTATATCGACAACAACGTCGTAAAGGGCGAAATTTTCCACCTTTGGGTACTGAAAAAGGAAGCGCACGTCCAGAAAGTTCTGCCTGCGGACAGCACGGGTCTCAACGTTATTTTCGCAGACGATATCAAGCCTTATAAACAGAGAAAGGTTAAAATTCTCAACGACAGTCATACGGCAATGGTGCCCGTTGCCTATCTGTGCGGCATAGACACCGTCGGGGAGGCGGTGAACGACCCTGTAATAGGCAAGTTCGTAAGAGAGTTCGTATTCGAAGAGGTCAACCCCACAATCGACCTTCCTCAGGACCAGATGACGGCATTCGCCAACAGCGTAATAGAAAGGTATCAGAACCCTTTCATAAGACACGAGCTTATGTCCATTGCGCTTAACTCGACGACTAAGTTCAAAACAAGGCTTCTGCCCACCCTTCTCGATTACGTTAAAATCAAGGGCGAGCTTCCCAAACGCCTTGTGTTCGCTTTCGCCGCGCTTGTAACTTTCCACAAGGGGAAAAGAGGCGACGAGAATATCAAGCTTGCCGACGACCCTCAGTATCTTGCCAAGTGGAAAGAGCTTTGGGACGGTTTTGACGGCGACTATAATAAACTTGCCAAAGAAGTTCTCGGCTGGGTTGAAGCCTGGGATATGGATATGAATACAATTCATCCCGACCTCTGTTCAAAAGTTGCGACATACCTTTACGCAATGAACACAAAGGGTATGAAGGCGGCTTTGGAGTGCTTTACTGGCGGTTGCGACGGCTCCTGCAAAAGATAGTTCCGAAAAAGCCCCTTAAATTGCGGCGGCTCTGCAGCTGTGATTTTTAAGGCGGTCAACTTAAAGGAACCGCGGTAAAGGCGGCTTGCGTATTAACGGTATGAAAGTTGCAAGCTCGCATTTTAAATCAAGAAGGACATTTTATGTTGAAAAAAACCATAATTATAAATCCGCTCGATAACGTAGCCGTCGCTTTATGCGACCTGAAAAAAGGCGAAAAATACGAGGGGACGGCTCTTGCGGAAGATATTACAAAAGGGCATAAGTTTGCGTTGCGCGATATAAAAAAGGGCGAAAACGTAATTAAATACGGCAATCCGATTGCTTGCGCGACCGCGGATATCGCTAAGGGCGCGCACGTCCACACGCACAACGTCAGAACAAATCTTTCCGAAAACCTTGAATATACTTACAGCAAGGTTCCTACGGATGTTAAACCCGTAAAAAGCCGTAAGGTAAAAGTTTACGAGCGCGCCAACGGCGACGTCGGTATAAGAAACGAACTTTGGGTAATTCCCACCGTCGGCTGCGTGAACGGACAGGCTAAACTGATAGTTGAAACTTTCAGGAAAAAATACGGGACCGAGGGGTTTGACGGCGTGTTTACATACACGCACCCCTACGGCTGTTCCCAGCTCGGCGACGACCACGAGAGAACTAAACTCATCTTGCAGAAAATGGTCAAACACCCCAATGCAGGCGGCGTGCTTGTTTTGGGCCTCGGCTGTGAGAACAACCAGATGGCTCAGTTCAAAGAGGGTTTGGGCGATGTCGACGGCAAGCGTATCAAATTCCTAATATGTCAGGAAGTTGAGGACGAAATCGAAAGCGGCGTCAACCTTTTAAAGGAAATCGCCGATGTAATTAAGCACGACAAAAGGGTTGAAAAGGATATCTCTTGTCTTAAAGTCGGGTTGAAATGCGGCGGAAGCGACGGGCTTTCGGGCATAACGGCAAATCCGCTTGTAGGGCTGTTTTCGGACTATATCGTTGCCGCAGGCGGAACTACCGTGCTTTCGGAAGTTCCCGAAATGTTCGGCGCGGAACAGCTTTTAATGAACAGGGCAAAGGATGAAAAAACTTTTGAAAAAGTAGTAAAACTTATCAACGGTTTTAAAGATTATTTCCGCCGCAACGGTCAGACGGTTTATGAAAACCCCTCGCCGGGCAACAAGGCGGGCGGAATTACAACGCTTGAGGACAAGTCTTTGGGCTGTACGCAGAAATCGGGCGCAGGTCCCGTGCAGGACGTTGTTTTCGACGACGGTTTCGTTACGGAAAAAGGTCTCAACCTTTTAAACGGACCGGGCAACGATATGTGCGCCGTGACGAATATCGGCGCGGCAGGCTGTCATCTTGTGCTGTTTACGACGGGCAGAGGCACTCCTTTCGGAGGGTTTGTTCCTACGCTTAAAATAGCAACGAATACCGAGCTTGCGGAAAGCAAGGCTAACTGGATTGACTTCAATGCAGGCGCAGTGCTCGAAAGCGATTTTGATACGCAGCTTGAAAAACTTATTGACCTTATCGTCGAAACGGCGAACGGTAAACTTGCCAAAAACGAAATAAACGAAACCAAAGAAATAGCTATTTTCAAAACGGGGGTTACATTATGATAAAAGCGTTTATGGACAAAGACTTTCTTCTTGACACGGAAACGGCGAAAAAGCTCTATCACGAGCACGCCGAAAATATGCCTATTATAGACTATCACTGCCATCTTCAACCCAAGGAAATTTACGAGGATAAGAAATTCAGAAACCTTGCAGAAGTTTGGCTCGGCGCAGGCGACAGATACGGCGACCACTACAAATGGCGCGCCCTCCGCGCGCGCGGCTATGCCGAGGACAGCATTTCCGGTCCCGACGACGACTACAAAAAATATATGCAGTTCGTAGAGAGTATGCCTTATTTTGTAGGCAACCCTTTGTATCACTGGTCTCATCTTGAAATGAGAAGATATTTCGGCATTGACGAAATAATAAACGAAGAAAACGCAAAAGTCATCTGGGATAAAGCCAACAAGGTTCTGGAAACCTTGACGGCAAGAGAGATGATGTACAAGTTCAACGTAAGGACGGTCTGCACGACCGACGACCCTGTGGACAGCCTCGAATGGCATAAAAAAATGAATGCGGACGAAACCCTGAAAGTCAAGGTGCGCCCTGCGTTCCGTCCCGACAAGGCAATAAACGTCGAACTTTCCTGGTTCGCAAGCTGGGTGAACCAACTTTCGAAAGTCGTAGGCAGACCCATTAAATCTTTGCAGGATTTGTGCGGCGCGCTTTCCGACAGAATTAAGTTCTTCGACGAAATGGGCTCAAAACTTTCCGACCACGCGCTTGACGTCGTTCACTACGCCCCTGCGACATATGCGGAAGCAAACAAAATTTTCTTAAAGGGAATGAAGGGCGCCGCTATTTCAGAAGAAGAACAGGACAAATACAAGGGCTATATCTTAGTATTCTTGGGCAAGGAGTACGCAAAGTACGGCTGGGTTCAGCAGTACCACATCGGTGCGCTCCGCAACAACTCCAAATCAATGCTTGAAAAAATTGGTCCCGACACGGGCTACGACGCTATCGAAGACGCCGTATATATGGAAAAACTTTCCGCGCTTCTCGGCGAGCTCGATAAAGACGGAAATATGCCCAAAACAATTCTTTACTGCCTCAACCCCAGAGACAACTATGCTTTGACGGTGCTTGCAGGTTGTTTCCAGAAAGAGGGCGTAAAGGGCAGGGTGCAGGTCGGCACCGCATGGTGGTTCCTTGACCAGCAGGACGGTATGAGGCAGAACCTTGAAACGCTTATGCAGGTAGGGCTTGTCGCGCAGTCCGTGGGAATGCTTACAGACAGCCGTTCTTTCCTTGCTTATCCCCGTCACGAGTATTACAGAAGATTGCTGTGCCAGATGCTCGGCAGACTTGTAGAGAGCGGACAGTACCCCGTTGAAGAACTGCCCCGTTTAGGGAAAATAGTGGAAGACGTTTGCTATAACAACGCCGCGGAGTTCTTTGATTTTAACTGAAATTAATTAAGTTTGCCGCAGATTTTTCTGCGGCAAAAAATTGCTTTGGAAGTATAAATATGTTTTGTAAAAATTGTGGTAACGAACTGCCCGACGGCGTAACTTTCTGTAATCTCTGCGGAAAACGTCTCGACGGCAAAATCAACTGTCCGCATTGCGACACCGAACTGCCAGAAGAAAGCCGTTTCTGTTACAACTGCGGAAAAAGCGTTATAAAACCCGATACTCAATCGGAAACAGCCGCGGCGGACGCGGCGGCATCGCCGAATAAGAGAGAGTGGCATATCGATTGGAAAAAAATCTTAAACTATGTCGGTTTAGGTTTTGCGGCGTTCGCCGCCCTGATGGGTTTTATATTTACTTTCTGTATCGGTGTAAGTATAAAGTTTTCGGACATCGGCACGACCATTACAATTTACGATTATTTCGGTAAAGCTTACGGCTCGGTCGGCGATTCCTGGACGGGAACAGTCCAAAAAGTTTCGGCTTATGCGCCTACGGTTATTTCAACGGTTATTGCCGCCTGCGCGGTTATATGCAATATAGTTTTTGCGTCAATAACATCGGCGAACAGCGTCAAAAAGTACGTTTACAAAAAAGAGAATGTAAATATCGTAAAGCCGGCGCTTCTTACATATTTTTCTTTTGCGACGTTCGCGTCTTTATTCCTTGCGGCGAACAGCGCGTCGCAAACGCAATTGGGAATTAACGTCGGGTCGCAATTTTCGGGCGCGACGACGGCTGGGCTCGTTCTGGGCGGAATTTCCGTAGCGGGATATTTTGTCAGCCGCGCGGCTCTCAGAATAAAAGAGTTCTTAAAACCCAAAGAAATTATAAATTCCGCTTTGGCCGTGCTTGTCTGCGTTTTGTCTGTTATATCGGTCGGTCTTATGGCTTCGCCTGCCGTTACCTGTGTTTTGGATGAAAGCAAAGGCTATGAAACAGGTCTCGGATTTTTGCAGATGATTACCGCTTCGGCAGGGACGGATAAAACAAGCACTGTGCTTATACTGTGCTTCGGGCTTATAGGGTTTGCGGCTTGGGCTGTAATGACGGTCTTATTTATAAAGACGATTTTAAGCTCCGCGCAGTCCGCTGTGTCAGGCGAAAAATGCAAAGCGTTGGGCTGTGCAATCGCCAACGTCGCTTTGTCAGGCGTTCAGCTTGCTGCGGCAATAGTTGCAGGCGGCAAATTCGGCGTGAACGTATTAGACGTTGAAAAGGGCGATGTTGGATACGGCATCCCGATTGCTTTGACCGTTTTATCGGTTTTGGTTTTAGGTGCTGTAATAGCTTTGAAAGTTTTCGCCTCCGTTAAAGTACGCAACGACGCAGAAGTATAAAAACTGAACTTATAAAGCCCCGAACGCCTGTCGCGTTCGGGGCTTTGATTTGCGCTTTTATTAATATAACATTATTCAACAAATTCAACGCTTATTTGCTTTAAATTTTTCTTCGCAGTTATTTATAATATCATTTGCCTGAGCGGCCGACAGTTCTTTGCTCCAAGATACGGGGTCGGCAGTAAAGGAACATTTGAGGTTATAAAATAAAAATCTTGCCGTCTTGTCACGTTCGGTATCGTTCCACTTATCGAAAAGCTCGCGTTTTATGTGGTTCCCTACGGTGCAGTTTATAAATACGCATTTGCCGAAATCGCGCCAGGGACGCGCAAGGAAAATTTCCGCATTTTCCGCGCCGCCTGATTTAATGTCGCAGTTTATAAAGCAAAAGCCGTTTTCTTCCGCAAGCGGATGGGCCGGCGCGGCGACAAAGCCAGTTTTACGGCTGTCGCGGATGGAGATGATTTCGCAGTTTTTAAAATATGCCTCCGAACAACCGAAAATAAAGTCAACGGTGCCGTAAATTCTGCAGTTTTCAAAAAGATGCAACGCGTGCCCTTCGGCGTAAAGCTGATTGTGCGGAATAAATCCCCTGTATCTTACTACCAAATCGTCGGGGAAAGGATACATAAAAATTGTGTCCTGTGTGGATTTGAAGTCGCAGTTTTCAGCGTAGAAGGTTTTTGCGTTTACGGAAAGCGCCACGCATTGCCCCACGGTTTCGGGGTGGGTATTGGAATTTTCGATTGTGATATTTTCCATTTTAACGTTTTCGCCCGTTACGCAAATGGTGTAAGTGCGGAAAGTGTTGTATTCCTGACCGTCTTTGTGTATTTTCCGCGCGTAATCGTCATAGGTAATTATCGTTGTTTCACGGTTAGCGCCTATTAAAGTCACGTCGCCGGCGCTTATTTCGGCTTTGCATCTGTATACGCCTTCGGCAAGATATATCGTGGCAGGAGAGGTAAGACTATTCAATATATATTGTAAATCGTCTTTCGGGGTCAGTTTTAAAATTTTCATAAAAAATATTTCCTTATTTTGTCCGATATTATTATATCACTTTATTTGCGTGAAACAATAAAAAATGTAAAAAAAAGTATTGATTTTTAAAAGTTGCCATGTTATAATTAGTTAGCTAAGTGTGAAAAACTATACTTTTTCGCGCCTTAAAACTGTTTTTAACTAAATTTTTATGAAAAAAATAAACATTAGCGGCGTTGTTTCGTATAATCAGTATAAACTTGTCGACATTCTTCTGTTTATGGTGATTATGGCGGCGTTGGAGGCGGTGAACGTTTTCGCAATCAAGAAATGGTTCCCCGACATGCTGTTTTCCGTGTCGCTCATGTTCACGGTTTGTCTTATAGTTATTGTGCGTTGGAATTGGCTTGCGGCCATTTTCCCCGTACTGCACGGCGTTCTGTACTGCGGTTTTTTAAGCGTTTTCGGCGCTGTCGGATTAGAAACGTATGTAATTTACGCCTTAGGCAATTCGTTTATACTTCTTTGCTGGTTCCTTTTTAAGGCTATACCCAAAGAAAAACTCTTTTCAAAATGGTACCTGACCTTGATTTATCCGCTTTCGGCGTTTATCGCCGTCGGCCTCGGCAGAACTGTTGTAGCGGTGTGCTTCGGTTACGGTTTTGTCGATTCGCTGTCGGGTTACGTTTTGCCGGAAAGTCTCAATATAGTGTTTGCGGCAATTGCGCTGCTTGTTCTGAGGCGGCTCGATGGAATGCTGGAAGACCAGAAAACCTATCTTAAACGGGTTGCAAGGGAAAAGGAAGAGGCAAAGGTTTTAAAAGAAGACGTTTGGGCAGGTTATACCGAGCTTGATGAAGCGGAGATAAAAAAACTGCGCGAAATGCCAGACGAAAAAGGGGATGGAATCGACCTTAGGGACGAATATCCGCCCGAAAGCAGATAAATAAAGCGGCAAAGCTTGCGCTTTTGTATATTTACTTATTATATAAGTGATATGGAGGAAAAATTTCGATGTTCAAACTCAAATGTGACGACTTCCTTATCTACGACGAGGCGACGGGAACTTATTCCATGTCGGACGAACAGAAGGTAAGGGACGAAACTGAGAAGAACAGATGGAAGAGCACGGGATGGACAATTCTTAAAGATTGGCGTCTGTACATAATGCTCGTCCCTATGGTGCTGGTTTACTTCCTTTGGAAGTACATGCCCATGTACGAACTTATGGGCTGTTTCAAAGACCCCAACACCGGCGACCTTCTTCACGTTAACACCTATTCGTGGACGGGTTTAAGGTATTTCGAGTGGCTGTTTACAAACCCCGTATACAGTCCGCAGTTCTGGCAGGCGTTCAGGAATACCTTTACAACGGCGTTCTACGGTCTGTTATTCGGCTTCCCTATGCCGATAATCCTTGCGCTTTTCTTTAACGAAGTAAAATCAAACGTTGTAAGAAGCGTAATGCAGGTCTGCGTATACCTTCCGAAGTTCCTTTCGACGGTTATCGTAACTTCGCTTGTGCTTGTCCTTTTCCGCGGCACAGGCGGCGGCGCACAGTCCGAAGGAATTGTTTCAAAGGTTTTTGCTGTATTCGGCGCAAGTCAGGAAGCAATTCACAACGGCTTGGTTCATACAACACAGTATTACAGGGCAATTTACATAATTACCGACCTTTGGGAACACGCGGGCTACGATTCGATAGTGTTCTTCGCGGCGGTTATAGCCGTATCGCCCACTTCTTACGAGGCGGCTCAGATTGACGGCGCAGGCAAAATGGCGCAGATGCGTTATGTTGTAATCCCAAGCATTCTTTCCACCGTTGTAATAATGCTGATTATGAAGATAGGTTCCCTCCTTTCAGTAGGATACGAAAAAATCTATCTGCTATTGGGCGACGGTACCGTTCCTTCCGGCTTTACAAAGGACAGCAACTACGAGGTTGCGGACACGGTTTCAACCCTCGCCAACCGCTGGTCGGGTAACCAACAGTACAAGGCTATGGGTACCGCGGCGGAAATGCTCAACAACTTAATCGGTATGATTTTGGTTATCGGTGCAAACAAAATCGCGCGTACGGCTTCGGACGTATCGCTTTACTAAGGGAGGGAGAAAATGGCAAGGTCAACCAATAAAAGGAAGACGGAAACTTCCGAACTTATATTCAAAATTGTTGCTTATTTCTTTCTTGTAGTATTTGCGCTTTTGTGTGTTTACCCCTTGATTTACGCGCTTTCTTCTGCGTTCAGCTCGTCTGATGCGATTAACAGCGGCGCCGTGGTCTTATGGCCTGTGGGCGTTCAGGGCAAAGCTTTTTATGCAGTGCTTACCGACAATATGTTCTGGGTAAACTATTCAAACACATTGTTTGTTACGTTCTTCGGTACGGTTTGGGCATTGGGTTACTCGATTTTAGGCGCGTATGCGCTCTCTAAAAAGAGGTTGCTCGGCAGACATGGCTGGAACTTCTTCCTTGTATTCACTATGTGGTTCTCGGCAGGTATAATTCCTCAGTATCAGAACTATATGAATACGGCAGGCGCGTTCGGTTCACTCGGTATCACCGACCTTAAATGGACTGTCGTTCTTGCAATGGGTATGAACGCAACCAACATAATCCTTTTAAGAAACTCTTTCGAGGGCGTTCCCTCAGAGATTGAAGAAGCTGCAAGAATAGACGGCGCTACGGAATTACAGATACTTTCGAAAGTTTATATTCCTATGAGCAAGGCGACGATTGCAACGGTTGCGCTTTTCTTCGGAATTTCCCGTTGGAACGGTTATTTCTGGGCATATAAGGTAATTCCCCAGTCGCAGCGCTATTCCTGGCCTATACAGGTTTACATAAGAGATTATATAGATAAATACACAACTATATCGGGTAGTGGAAGTGAAACCGACGTTATAGAAAACTGGGATAAGCTGTTTGATTATTCTGCAATATCGGCAGTTTATTCGATGGTTGTCTGCGCGGTAATTCCCATTCTTGCCATTTACCCGTTTATTCAGAAGTATTTCGCCAAGGGCGTAAATATGGGCGGCGTAAAAGAATAATTTAATGTAATTTAACCTGTCATTCTGAGCGTAAGCAAAGAATAACCAAGTTATAAAATATCAAAAAACTTTTTGCTTGCAGGGCAGCATAAAGCGCCGTCCCTATGTGCAAGCGAGAAAAATTTTAATTAAAGGTTATATCGGGCAAGGTCCCGTTAAACAAATATAATAAGGAGAAAAATAATGAACAAATACAAAAAAATTGCCGCAGCGGTAGTTTCAACCGTTATGGCAGGAACAATGGTTGCATCTCTTGCGGCATGTGACAACAACAAGCCTAATAATGGCAACAACGGCGGCAATAACAATAGCAGTACTAACGTTAATCTTACCGAACTGCCCGACCTTTACGATGTGGTTAACGACGAAACAGGGGACATTAATTATGATTCCTATAACAGGTCCAACGTTTCTCTCAACATTGCAATCGGTCACAACAGCAATTTTACTTCTACATCCTTTGGCGGACTCGGCGGACAGATTACCCTTCCCGACGGCAAGACTTATGAAGACAACGAAATGAAGCCTGCATGGGTCGCAATGGGCAAAGACCTCAACATTAAGTGGAACGATGTTTGGGGTAAGTCGAAAGAATATGAAGCGTCTCAAAATCTTAATAAGATACTTTCCGACGGAACTTATGCAAATACTGATTTGTTTACTACAAACCTTTCGGTTGCGGTAGAGCAGGCGGCGGCAGAAACAAAAATTCTGAACCTCGGCAATTACCTCAATTATATGCCGCATTTCGCTGCGTTCCTCAATAACAATCCTATCGTTTATCTTTCGCTTTTGCAATACGGTATGGTAACCAGCGGCGATAACGCTGGTGCTAACAAAATTCTTTATATAGCTCCTTATTTCGACGGTAACGACGATATCGAAAGATACTGCTTAATCCGTCAGGATTGGGCGGCAAAGCTTTTGAACGGCAACGGCGATATCGCAAATACCGCGCAATATGCAACCGCTTGCGCAGCTACGACATCTGTTACCTCTTATATGGGTACTTCGGGTAAGCTTGAAATCGACAGTACCAGCGAAGACGGTAAATCCGTAATCAAAATCAATAAAAACTATGACGCTGTTTTAGCGGCGGTTAAGGGCACGGGCGCCCTTGCAGACGCTTACAAAGCTATTACCAACAACACTGCTTATACCGGCAACAGCGGCAATATCGTAGATATTATGAATGCGGCTTTGGCTGTAAATGCAAACGCTACAGGCGAACAGCTTACCAAGCTTTTCCGCGCTTATATCGACGTATGCTATGAAGGACATTACACGGCGGAAAAACGCGCTAACCTTTTCAACGGTTATGATGCTTGCTGGGACGTTGACGACCTTGTTGCAATGCTCCGTTGCATTAAGGCAAGCGGAACTGCGCTGACCACCAACAATATCCGCGCTATCGGTCCCCGTGACGGCTCAAACGACAGAACTCCCGATATGGTACGTCTTGCTGCTCAGCTTTACGGCGTGCGCGGAGCCGATTCCCGTTATGAAAACACCTATATCGACGGCAACGGCGACCTTCAGGATGCAAGAAACGACAAAGAATTCTATGTCGCGCTTGAAAACTTCCATAAGTTAAGAGAAGAAAATCTTGTTGCCGACTATTCTGCAAGCGGCAACTATAAGGGCGCAGGCGGTATAGCAACAGATAGCGGTAGCAAAACCGTAAACGAAACGTTTATGATGTATGACTATTGCCAGACTCAGACCATTAACGGTTTCTATGCGGAAGACGATTCCTTGACAGGTCAAGACGTTCCCGACGATTATTATCTCGCTCCTATAATTACCCCTATTTCAAAATGGGATACCGACGGCAAAACCGATAACGGACACGAAACGATAATGAGATTTACCGAGAGCTGGCGTTCCACCAAGACCGGCGGTCTTGCATTAAACGGCGCGCTTGCAGAAGCAGGTAATGAAGAAAAGCTTAAAGCGGCTTTACAGTTTGTAGATTATCTGTATTCGCAAGACGGTCAGATAGTTTCCACTTTCGGACCTAAAGCAACCAGCGCGGATTCAACTGACGGTTTCTGGTACAACACCGAGGCTACCGAAGCCGAGGTAACGGCGGAAAATTATTTCACTTTCAAAGGCGTAAAATATTCCGGTACAGATTATAAGGGTAAGACGACCCCTACTATTACCGAGAAAACTTATGCTTCATTTAAAGGTAAGACCGTTAACGGTTATGCTTTAAACGGAGTTAAGGATACAGTTGGTGTGGCAAGACTTAACTTTACAAACTATGCGCGTTACCTTATAGGTTCGACTCTTCCCGTCGGCGTTAAAGACCAGTCTTTCGAAAACCAGCTTACGTCCTTAATGGGTCAGGCAGGCGCAGGCAAAGTAGGTACGGCGCTTGCAAACGGCACGATAAAGGGACTTACGCTTAAAGTAGACAGCAATAACTGGTGGTACACCTGCGTTCCTACGGGACTTCCCATCGAGTCTTCGATAGTTAAGGTTCTCAGCAGTGCCGATATGGATAAAATACAGTATATAACCGGTAAGAACGTTAACAGCGGTAATAAGGCCTGGTACAGTATATTCAACTATGTAATCCTCAACGGTGCAACCGGCACTTACAATCAGCAGCAGCAGACCGTAACGATGACAAGCGTGGATAATCTTCTTGAACAGATTTCTGAAACTATGAGAGGACAAATCAGAGAAAACGGACTTGCTTCGGGCTGGAATAACGCTAAGAATTACTGGACATATCTTTCTTCCGCATTTGACGTAGAAGACTAATTTAAGAAAAACTGTTTCTAAAACAAAATAAAGTTTCAAGGGCGCCCACGCATGGGCGTGGGCGCCCCCTAACTTTTTAGGGGAGAATGAGGCATGAAGGCTCAGATGAAATTTCAAAAGTATATCTGCCTTGCGATGATTATAGTCGGAGCATTGGGGCTTTTATACGCATTCTGTTACAGTACAGGCGCTTTGTCTGAACTTGGACAGAGTTTCGAAATGGTCGGCTCAAATAAAATTTCGGCGTTTACACCTGCGCCGGGTAAAAACGACGCTAACCTGTATACCGATATACAAGGTTTTAATACGATGTTGATGTATTTCGGTATCGCAATGGTGCTTTTGGCAGTGTTGCTGTACATAACCGCGTCAAATAAAAGAAGGAATTACTACGTTTCCAATTATGTTTCAACCGGACTTTGCGTAGGCGGAAACATTGTATTGTCGCTTGTGGCTTTGATAATGAACGCCGGTTGGAAAAGCGAATTCCTGAACGTTGATTTTGCAGCGTGGAAACAACATTATGATAATTTGGAAGCAATTTTAGGCGGCAGCATCGAAAGGCATTATTCGGAATCTACGCTTTGGTTCGATTTAGGCTATGCTGTTTACGCTATTATAATTGTCGCATCTTTAGCGCTTTTGCTTAATCTTATTTGGAAAGTAATGCTTATGCGCGGCGAGAAAAAGCTTCTTGCATCGAACGAACTTGCGGGAGGTGTGGTATGAGCGATAAAATCAATCCCGTAGAACTCGAAAAAATTGAAATTGACAACTCCAACGAGGTTGTTGAAGTAAAGGCGGAAAAACCCTCTGTCGGGAAGCCGCCTAAAAACCCCGTTGTGCAAAACGATATAATGCGCTATAAAAAGAATAAATTCGGCGCAAACCTTGCCATATTAGGTTTGGCTTTGGGCTGTCTTTACTTTCTTGTATTGTATGCGCAGGTAAAAAACAACAACTTTTATTACACTTGGGCAATAGCTTTTGACGTAATTTACAATTTGTTCTTCCTGTTATTTGTTTTCCTTTTCTCGGAGCAGGTAAAAAATTATAACCGCAAAATGTTCCCTATGCAGTTGATTTTGGGACTTTTGCAGTTTGCAAGAATTTTTTGGTTGCCTTTTACGGGTTTTCAGGCAAACGCAATATCAATAGGTGCGTTTATTGCTATGGCGGTATTCCTTGCGGCATCAGGCGCATGCATAATTGCATCCGCAATAGTAGGATTTATCCGTAGCAAATCGGTAAGCGATTTCACCAAAAAAGTTGAAAGCGGCGAGCTGAATATCGACGAAGAACTGAAAAAAGCCGAAACCTCAGGGGGTAATTCAAATGCCTGAAGTTAAGTTACAACATATAGATAAAATTTACGACGGCGGAGTTCAGGCTGTATACGATTTTAACCTTGACATAGCCGACGGCGAGTTAATCGTCTTGGTAGGACCCTCCGGTTGCGG
Source organism: Clostridia bacterium (assembly GCA_003979335.1). The sequence goes on along the minus strand of RYWC01000003.1, from coordinate 7,556 downwards.
AAAGTCTACAACATTGAGAATGGTTGCCGGACTTGAAGAGATTACGACCGGCAAGCTTATAATCGACGAAAAAGACTGTACCCGTCTTCCCCCGAAAGACAGGGATATAGCGATGGTTTTCCAGAACTACGCGCTGTACGGGCATATGACAATTTACGAGAATATGGCGTTTTCGCTTACTCTTCGTAAAGAGAATAAAGAAGTAATTCACAGAAAAGTTATGGCGGCGGCTGAAATTCTTGATTTGAAGACTCAGCTCAATAAAAAACCCAAGCAGCTTTCGGGCGGTCAGCGCCAGCGTGTTGCAATGGGGCGCGCTATTGTTCGTAATCCTAAACTGTTTTTGTTTGACGAACCTCTTTCAAACCTTGACGCGAAACTTCGCGGCTCGATGAGAAGGGAAATACTTCTGTTACATAAAAAACTGAACGCAACTATGATGTACGTTACGCATGACCAGACCGAAGCCTTGACTTTGGCGGATAGAATCGTTTGTATGTCTATGGGTCACGTTCAGCAGATAGGAAAACCTATCGAGCTTTACGAAAGACCGTCGAATACTTTCGTTGCAACGTTTATAGGACTTCCTCCTATGAATATGTTTGAAGGCAAAATCGAAAAAGGGCATTTCAAGTGCAATCTGTTTGATTATCCTTTGAGCGAAAAACAGAAAGAGACCCTTAAAGATTACGAAGATAAAGCTGTAATATTGGGCGTGCGTCCTGAGAATATTCTCCGTGACGGTCCCGTTAAGCTTTTAATAACCAATAACGAAAATCTGGGTATGAACACCCTCGTACACGGCAAAATCGGCGGCACGAAGATAGTTGTTTGCAAGTTTGCCGAGTGGTGCAATTACGTTGAGGGCGATGAAATCAATATCGGTTTCGACCCTGAAATGACGCACTTTTTCGAACCGAATAAGACTGAAATGAAACTCAATCCCAAATCGGGTAAAGAGGAAATATCTATAGTCGAATACGGTAAGGCGATAAGGTAAGGAGGAAGTACTATGGCGGAAAACGAAAACGTTTTGGTCGGAGAAGTACCCGAAAATACTGAAATTGAAAATAAAACTCCCGAACAGCCTTTAAATAACCAGCCCTCAAAAGGTAAAAAGGTTCAGGCGAAGATTAAGGAGTGGTTCCGTAAAAAGATAGTTGCGCTTAAACGCAAACCGCAGAATATCGCATTGTTTTTCCTTGCGTTATGTTCCGTATTCTTTTTACTTGCCTTGTTTAATGTGTCACAGGCTATATCGAGGTCGTTCACCGAAGCAAAAACAACCGGCATATGCACGTTTGTCGTGACGCTTTTATCGCTTTTGTCGCTTGTAAGCTTTTTAAACGCTTTCCCTAAACGTAAAAAGCCCAATATTTTCTTTATAGTATTGGTTTTCGTTATGATTGGCGCAATGATTGCCTGCGATTTGGTGTATTACATTCAGATGGAAAACTGCCTGGCAGGCGTTCAGAACTCTGAGACGAGTATGATGTATGCAACGGTTAGTAAGGCTCAGCCCTATATCCTCGCCCACATTGTGCTTCTCGGCGTGTCGGCGATTGTATTTGCATTGCTTCCCGTATATAAAAAGCTAATAAATAAAATCGACACGAAAGTCGTTCTTGAATCTGCAACCAAAAATATGCAGGGTGCAATCGATATTCAGGAAGACTGATTTCAAATTTTTTAATCCGAAGCAGATAACCGGCAAAAGTTTTTTGTCGGTTATTTTAACAAAAAGGTAAACGATGGCAAAAAAGAAAAAGCAGTTACGCGAAACTACAATAGAAAATTTTTATGACTTGAAAGTGGACAAAGTCGATGAGCTTGTCGCCGCGCTTAAGGATGAAACGCCCGAAGACGCCGCTAACGATTTGACTATGTTCATTTCCGACTGCACGGGCGACGACGACCCCAAAAACTTTACGCGAAGCGGCAGGAAAAAGAAGTTTGACCCCTATAAAACGGATTTCTTGGGTAAAATCCCCGTATGGGTGAAAGCACTGTTTATAAAATGGTGGTTTGCCGGCGTGGTCTGCTATTTTGTTATGTTCGGACTGCAAAGCCTTATGAACTCGCCCACCGAAGACGCTATTTTACTTACGGGAATTGTATTGGGTCTTGTTGTCGAAGTGTTAGTCAATCCGCTCTTCCGCTATATGGAAAGGGGTGAAAAAGAATACGACAATTACACGATGTTCCCATTTCCTTTTAAAGCGTATTGGACGTTTTTTACAAACGTTCTGTATTATGTTTTAGTGCTTGTCTGCGTATATTTCGGTTTTTACTACGGCTTGAACGAGCTTATAAATTATATAAACGGAACGACTGGCGCAATCCCTCTCGGTGTGGAACCGCTGTTGTTCGGCACTTTCTGTGTGATTACGGATATGATATTTATCGGCATAAAAGATTTAATTGTCTATCTTGTAAAGCGAAATAAAAAGGAGAAAACGTCAAATGTTTAAAAAACTGTTCGTATCGTCAGTGTCGGCTTGCTTTGAATTTTCAAATACAAACCCGTATTATAACGGCAAAAAATATACCGTTTTATTAAACGGTGAAAAAATCGGTGAAGAACGCGATACAAACGTTTTTTCCGTTTTCAATTTGCAGCCTTCGACTCAATATACGGTTTCGACGACCGCCGATAACTGCAAAATAACTTTCACGACCGCGGCAGAGACCGCTTTAATAGACGTTAAGACTTTGGGCGCAAAAGCCGACGGCGTTTCGGACGATACTTATTTTGTACAGATGGCGATTGACAGCTGTCCAGAAGGCGGCAGGGTGCTTCTTACCGAAGGAAAGTATCTTGTGCGTCCGATAGTGTTGAAAAGCGGCGTTACGCTTGAACTTAAAAAGGGCGCGGAACTGCTCGGCGACGTAAAGGAAGAAAGTTACCCTTACAAACCGGCGCGCGTAAATAAGGGCGGCAAAGAAGAAATTATTTCTTCTTGGGAGGGCGACCCTTACGACTGTCACCAATCGTTTATTTCCGCTTACAGACAGAAGAATTTCAAAGTAATAGGCGAGGGCGTAATAAACGGCAATGCCGACAATTCAACCTGGTGGGCAACCCCCAAGGGCAGAAAGGTTGCGCGCCCCCGTCTTGTCTTCCTCAATAAATGCGGCAACGTTGTTTTCCACGGCGTTACCTGCAAAAACTCGGCAAGCTGGAATTTGCATCCTTTCTTTTCGCGCAATTTAAAGTTTTATGATATAAAGATACAGAATCCTTACACCGGTCCCAACACCGACGGGCTCGACCCCGAAAGCTGCGACAAGGTTGAAATTATCGGTTGTACGTTCAGTGTCGGCGACGACTGCTGCGCCATTAAATCTGGAAAGCTGTATATGGGCAGAACATACCGCACCCCTGCGACTAACCACACGTTAAGGAACAACCTGTTCCAGAACGGACACGGCGCAATAGTTCTTGGCAGTGAAATGAGCGGCGGCGTAAAAAATCTTTCCGTTTCGCAATGCGTATTCAAACATACTGACAGAGGGTTGAGAATAAAGACGCGCAGAGGCAGAGGCAAGGACGGAATTATCGACGGTGTTTCATTCGAAAACATTAAAATGGAAAACGTAATAACGCCGCTGGTTATAAATATGTATTATTTCTGCGACCCCGACGGACATACCGAAGCTGTCTGGTCAAGGGATAAAAACATCCCCGTCGACGAAGGGACGCCTTATCTCGGCAAGTTCCACTTCAAGGATATCGAGTGCGTGGACTGCGAATGTATGGCTGGCTATTTCGACGGCCTTGTAGAACAGCCCATTAAAGAAATTAAGATAGAAAACGTAAGCTTTTCTTTCAAAAAGGACGCCAAGCCTTTCACGCCGGCAATGCTTGAATTCGTTAGGGAATATTGCAAAGAGGGGCTTTACATTGACAACGTAGAAACGCTTATTTTGAAAAATGTTACGTTCGACGGCGTTGTGGGCGAAAAAATAATAAAGAAAAACTGCGGCAAAGTTATAGAAGAGTAAACTTTTAAGGAGATAGAAATGGATTATTCCGTAATCGACAGGTATATTGACCGTCTCATAGACGAAACCACACCCGACGCGCCTATATGGAACATAGAAAATATCAGGCACGGCAAAGCCCCCGCATGGAATTATATAGACGGTTGTATGATGACCTCTCTGTACACAATTTATAAACTTACGGGCAATAAAAAATATCTTGAATTCATAGATAAATTCGTTGATTACTACGTTTTTGACGACGGCGCTATCAGGGGCTATGAAATGTCGACTTACAACGTTGACAATATAAACGAGGGCAGGGTGCTTTTCGATTTATATAAAGAAACGGGTAAGTTCAAGTACAAAAAAGCTATAAATCTTTTATACAGCCAGCTTCAAAGTCAGCCCCGCACCGAGCTCGGCAATTTTTGGCACAAAAAAATTTACCCCAATCAGGTTTGGCTTGACGGGCTTTATATGGCGCAGGTATTTTATACCCGTTACGAAACGGTTTTCAACAGGGGCAGGAACTACGGCGACATAGTAAAGCAGTTCAGAAACGTTTACGAGCATATGTACGATAACGAGAAAAAGCTTTACTACCACGGTTGGGACGTTTCAAAACAGGCTTTTTGGTCTGACGGCGAAACAGGGCTTTCCAAATCGTTCTGGCTGCGTTCTATCGGCTGGTACACGGTTGGGCTTGTTGACGCCATAAGCTATTTCGATACTTCGCGGCCCAACTTAAAAGCCGAACTCATAACAATATTCAGAAAGACCATAGAGGGGCTTGAACAGTACATCGACTCCGAAAAGCATATGTTCTGGCAGGTTGTGGACCAGATGGGAAGAGAGGGCAACTACGTCGAAACTTCGGGCAGCGCAATGATTGCTTACGCAATGATGAAGGGCGCGCGCCTCGGTTTTGTGGACAGACGTTTTGCCGTAGTCGGCGAAAAGGTATTCAACGGCATTTGCAGGGAATATTTAACCGAAACGGACGGACAGCTCAACCTCGGCGGAATATGCCTTATGGCAGGGCTTGGACCCGAAAACAATCCTACGCGCGACGGTACTTACGAATATTACATTTCCGAACCCGTTGTCGAAAACGACGCTAAGGGTACGGGACCTTTCGTAATGGCTTATACTGAAATTAAAATGTTGAAAAGATAAATATTAAAAGCTTGTCGTCTGTCAAAAATATAACAGTGCATTCTGTGTGATTTGTATGTGCAATATACTTAATGCCTTTTATTATTTCAGACGGAAAAGTATCAAACGCAAAAATAACCGGAATTTATAATTTAATCACAATTAAAACAATACCGCCGTGCGAAAAACGCACGACGGTTTAAATTTTATTTTATTCTTTATATTCGGAGGGTGAAACCCCGTAGTATTTTTTGAACACGCGTGAAAAATACAATGGTTCGGCAAAACCGCAGGCTTCCGCCGCCTGAGAGACAGAATAATTACTGTATTTGTTTTTTATTCCGCCCGAAAGTATTTTTGCGGCAAGCTCCATTCTCTGCGACAAAAGATATTCGTGCGGTGTTGCGCCGACCTCTTTTTTAAAAAGTTTGCGGACGTAATCGTAGTTTAAAGGCAGTTTTTTAATAAAGCCGTCCAAAGCATAGCCTGCGTTTGAAATATTTTTTTCGATATCCGCACGGACGAGCGCTACAGCCGGCGAAAACTCCTCTTTGACGCAGAACGCGGAAACATACGCCGCTAAAAGACTGCCGAGCGCCGTCAGAACATTCTGCTTTTTAGGCAGACTGCTTTCAAAGTATTCCGCGGCTTGTTTTGCGGCGTGTCGCACGCCGCCGTTTGCGTCGTCGGAAAACACCTCGGCGTTTTTAAGGGGTATAAAGGCCCTTTCCAGCAAAACGTGCAGTCCCGAGATATTGTCGGAAAAATAGTAACCGCTATACGGCGGAATTGCAATCAAATCGCCGCTGTTAAACGTCAATTCGGCTTCGTCCGCAAATATTTTCCCTCCGCAGTCGGGCAGTATTATTTCAAAATATTTATTTTTATAATCGGACTTGCACCCGTAGTTGCCTGCATAAACAACAGTGTTCATATCCGTATTGTATCATAATTTATCCGTTCTGTCTATAACTTTTTATCAAAAACCGAACCGCCTTACCATACTGCGGAATTATTATACAATAAGCCCAACGGTTTTACTTTGACACCCGTCGGTGCTATAATAAAATTATGCTTAATGTATTCGTTAAAGTGTTGCTTATTATGGCTGTTCTGGCGGCGTTCGCTGTGCCGGGATTTGCGCTTAAAAAACTTAAAATGATAGGCGAAGGCGGAACGCTTACCCTTTCGAACCTGCTGTTATACGTCTGCCAGCCCGCTCTTGCGATAAAGGCTTTTTGCGTTTTTTCGTCAGAAGACTGGGAATACGTCCAATCTATTGAAAAACCCGTGTTGTTGAAAAATTTCGGCATAACGCTGGCTGTTTCGGTGTTTGCGCTCGGGTTAATGTTCGCCCTTTGCAAACTGATTTTTATTAAAGCAAAGGACAGGAATGCAGCTAACGTTTATTCGTTTGTGGCTGTTTTTTCCAACTGCGGTTTTTTGGGAATTCCTTTCGTTGAAATGTTCACGGACGGCAATCCCCTTGCGACTATGTATATTATGGTATTCAACGTCGTCTTCAATTTCCTGTGCTGGACGGTCGGTGTTGTGCTTATAACGGGCAGCATAAAACAAATCCGCATAAAAAAACTTATCTGCAACCCTGCAATACTTTCGAATATAGTTGCGCTTTTGCTCTTTTTTGTGCCGCAGATAAACATATTTATGATGGAAGAGGTAGCCGAACTCCGCATTTTCCCCCAATACCTTGCGTATATGACGGCTCCCGTATCGATGTTTATCGTCGGAATAAGGATTGCCGAAACGCCCGTAAAACAACTTTTCTGTAAAAAAGGCGTCTATCTTGCAGGTGCGCTTAGGCTTATTGTCGCGCCCTTTCTGACATTGCTGATAAGTATGCCTTTCTGGGGGCTGTTGGGAAAGGGAGTTGATAGCGGTTTTGAAGAATACGTTTACTTTGCTCCGATAATAGCAATGGCAATGTCTCCTGCGGCTTCGGTCGTTGCGATGGCCGAAAGCTTCGGCGGCGATAGAGAAACAGCGACTTCCGCGTTTGTTACCAACACAATTTTAAGCATCGCCGTGATACCCCTTGTTATAATGGCGGTAACGGCTATATGCGGAATAAGTATCTGATTGCCGCCCGTTTTCACCGTTAGTTGCCTTATAATCTCAAATTTAATATCCGTTTAACGCGTTTATAATTTTCGCGCGGCGGAAGTGGTTTGCAATGAATTTCTAAGTATAATTAAAAATGGCGTATCGTATGGCGTACTGCCGTTTTGTTTTTGGTTTTGCGCAAAAGTTAAACTTCCCGTTGCGCGCCATTGTGAATATTAATAGTAAAGATGCCTGCGTTATTACGCCGATTATGTAATTGCGCTTTACTTTGAATATTCACGGTAGCCGAAGCATCAAAAGTTATTTGCAGAGCATAAAATATGTATAAT
>RYWC01000096.1 GCA_003979335.1 Clostridia bacterium | reverse complement strand
AGATAAATTATTGCCGACCAACCGAAATCCTGCCAGTTGCCCGAGAATATAAAAAGCGGTCTGAATGCTTCGGGTTTTAAAAACAGTTCAAGCCCGTTTCCTCCAGCAATCTTGTCTAAAAGTCCGTCCGAACCGAAAATCATTTTCAGCATACCGACCATTACGACAAGCGAGATAAAGTGAGGCGCGTAGTACAAAATCTGCAAACCCTTTTTAACCTTTTTCGCGCGCAACGAGTTCAGAAGAAGCGCAACTATTATAGGCAGAGGGAAACCGATTATAAATCCGAAAAAGCAGAGTAAAAACGTGTTAGTGAAATAATTCCAAAAATTGGGGTCAGAGAAGAACATATTAAAGTTTTCCCAACCTACCCAAACGGTATCCTGTCCTACAATCGGGTCGCCGTGACCGTAATCCTGAAATGCGATAAGTATACCGTACATAGGGGCGTAACAGAAAATAATAACGTATATGAGCGCAGGCAAAATAAACAGCAATATCCAACCTCTGCGCTTGAAATTAGCTTTCCATTTCTCCCATTTGGAAGGTTTTTTATTGTTCACTACGCCATTTGCAGGCGCGCTTACAGCTTCGCCAGCCAAAGCTTCGTAAGCCTGCTCGATTAAAATATCGTTTTCGCTTAACTGTGCGGTCGGCATTTTTGCCGTCATCGCCGCACCCTCGAAGTTATTTTTCATATACACTCCTTCCGTGTCGGGTAAAGCAAAAAAATTTAAAACTGTTTCAACTTTTACCAAATAATATAATAAAGCAACATAGCTGTCAAGGCACAGCAATTTTATTGTGCATTTGCATATAATTTGATGTGCTATTTTTATACATTTGCAACATTATCCTTTGCGCTTTTTGCATTTTTTAACTATTGTCACCGTAATATAAGCAACAATCGCCGCGCTGAATATTGCAATGTCTATATAGAAGAAAACGTGGCTTATGGGTATAATTTCTTCTTCACGGTAATCTTCGAGACCGGCAAGACTGAATTTAAAAGACGGTCTGCCTTTGGAAGTATAAACTTTAACCGAGTGTTCACCGCTTACTAAATTTTTGATGTTTTCCACAGAAACCGTAATCACATTGCCTTGACAGATAAATTCGGTTGATACACCGTCAATTTCAAGTTTATTAATTTCCACACCATCGGTTACTGTAAAGATTAAATCTTCGCCTCTTTCATACTCTGTTTTTTGCGACAAAATTTCAGCAGAAACAAAAGAAGTTTTAATTGTAACATTTAAATCGTTTTGGGTTGTAACTACCCTGAACGTGTATTCAGTGTCCGCTTCAAGCGTCGACAGATATTTTTCGCTAATGTTTAGATAACCGTTTTCAAAAGTGAAATTTTCATCAGACAGTCTGAAACTTCCGTCGGTAACATTGACGACTTTTATAACTTCGTCATTTCCTATAAAAGCAGAATCCTTCTCAAAAGTTACGCGGTTGATATTCATTTCGGCGTTATAAACGTTCAATCCGACGTTTCCGCCCTTATAGTCATAAATTTCATGTGAAAGCACGAGCCTGCCGTCAATGAAAGCCGTTACTGTTTTGCCGCTCACGGTAACGGTAATCTCAATTTCTTTATTCGCCGAAAAACCGTAATTTGCAACCTTCAAATCGCCAACGCCAGACCGCCAAAGCTTGACTTTACCGAACTTCAAATCAGCCGAAACAACCCAGTAATCGGTAAGGTTTTCGCTTAAACCGAAAACCATTCCGCACGCCTGCGCATCCTCTTTTAAAGGAGTAAAACAAGCTGAATAGGTAAAATCATTCCCGTAGACATCCCCGAACAGAAACGCGTCGCCGAGGCTTGAAAAACGCAAGCCCTCGTCGCACACGAATGAAAATCCGCCCAATCTGCTGACATAAGAGACATCGCTGACGAACCCGTTGCCGTAAATATACACATCTATAAAATTAGACTCGCCGTTATATTTTACCTCTATTTTCGCATAACCTTTTTGCTGAGGAGCGATATAGATTATTCCATTCAAATTTTCGACTTTGACATTTGCATCGCCCTCTACAACGGAAACCATCACTTGTTCGGGGGTGAAGCCGTCGGCAAAAGACGTCGCAGAAACAGCGTTCACCGCCCCCAAAACAGTATCGATTTTGTTTGTAGACAACACCAATTCGTCGTTTGCCGAAATTTCCCCGAAAACACCGTAAACGGCATATATATGGGCATCAACTGAAATATTTCCGTCCGAAAACAGCTTCATTCCGTCCGATATTGCAGAGGGAAAAACCGCCGAAAAATAGCTTGCGCGTCCGCCGTTTGCAAATACGCTTATAAACGCGCGGTCCAAAAGTATTCTCAACGACAATTTACCGTCTGAAAGAGGTACATTTTTACGATAGACCCCCATATATAGCGGAGTTTCCGCTGCAAGCAAAGAACTTTGCGAACGGTCAAGCGTAAGCGTTTGTGTATTTAAATCATACCTTATGATTATCTTTTCTTCGGAAGATGCACGCAAATTCAATTCGGCGAAAGTCGCATTACTGCCGCTGACGTTTATGTCCTTAAAAGCGTTTTTACCTGCTTCAAGCGTTCCTTTATAATTTTTTTCGTCTTTGCGTAATTTTTCATAACCGCCGACGGGAGTTCTTAAAATTTCGTAACCGTCGGAATTTTCAACAAGCTGAAGTTCGCAAACGGCGGTCATTCCGCCGTTGTATGATTTTCTGAATCTTTCATACTCCCCGACAGTTTTCCAGCTTGCCGACCAACTTACGCCGTAAACTTTACCGTCGGGCGAATTATTGAAAGACTGAAAAGCGTAACAGTCTATTCCCTCGCTCAATCTTTTTATAGAATCGTCCGAAACAAACAGTCCGTTTTTGTCCAATTCACCGACAACGTAGTATTCGGCAGGGTAGTAGGTTTCTGCTCTGGTCGTACGGTTATACTCGTGACTTTTAGCTTTATCTTCGGGTGAAATAATCAGAACGTACTTTTCTTCCCCTCCCACCGTAAAACGCGATATATCGGGACATTCACCCCAATAACCCGTTTGCCCGATGTAAGTCCAATCTTTTAGATTTTCCGAAGCATACATTCTGACCGAACCGCCGCCGACAGCCATAAGCCATTTGCCGTGCCGTTCGCTCCAAAAAACTTTGGGGTCGCGGAACTCGCCGTCGCCTACGCCGCCGTCGTCCTTTGCGCCGAGTATTTCCCCGTAAATATTAAATGACTGTCCGTTATCAAGGCTGTACGCCAAAATTTGCCTTTGTCCGCCCTCGGCTTCGCAGGGCTGGGTAAGAACGGCAACAATGCCGTGCCCACTCACTACTTTGCCCGTAGAAAGGTCTGTTTCGAAAAAGCCGCTTGTATTGTTTTCATCAAACACAGCGCTTCCCGAAAACATCATTCCATACGTTTTTCCGTCGTCGCTTACGCTGTTTTCAGGAATTGCGACGGGCTGTTCGTCCCAATGAACCAAATCATTGCTGACCGCGTGTCCCCAGCTCATATGTCCCCAAACATTTTCCGTCGCGCCGACTCCGCCGCCTGCAAACTTATCCCAGTTATACTGATAGTACATATGATAAGTTCCGCCGTCGGCATCGGGAACATATAAAAGCTGTCTCTTATACACATCT
>RYWC01000095.1 GCA_003979335.1 Clostridia bacterium | reverse complement strand
AGATGTGTATAAGAGACAGCAACACTATTGATTTTTATTTTACAAACTCAACATTTTACGATATTTGTGCAAGGAAGCTTGTTAAAGAGTTGAAAAGCTTAGACCTGATTAATTGCAGAATGTTGTTTGTTGCGGCAAAAAAGACCGATGCAATTTACGAAAAGCGCGAAGATTTCGATGCGGTAATATATCCTGAAAATAAAAAGAATTTTAGTAAATATTCAGAGTCAGTACGCGATATGTGGATTGTTTCCAACGTGGACGTGCTTATTTGCGACGTATACGAAGACTATGGCGAAGCAAGGATATTCTTGACTGTGCCGAATTAATGAAAAGCAGCCGAGGCAAGCCTGAAATTATAAACCTTGCTAAAAGACGCTAACGCTCGTTTGGAATGACAGATAGTCAGAGGGTGGTTGCCTTTCGCTCGGAATAATATAGTGTACGACATTGTCCCTATGTCACCCCGAGCCAGTCGAGGGGTCCTACGCGGTAAGCGGTTTGATTAGGGGATTCTTCGACAAGCTCAGAATGACAAGGGGTGTTGTCACCCTGTCACCTTGAGCATGGTCGAAAGGTCCCCACGAACAGAATGGCGGTGAGATTCTTCGACAAGCTCAGAATGACAGAATGGCGGTGAAATTCTTCGAACTGCGCTTACGCTTCGCTCAGAATGACGGTGTGGGTGGAGTGTGCTTGCATTCCGCTCAGAATGACGGGGTGGGGAGATATAACCTCACTGAATGACAATGCGCTTGTAACGATAAGGGTTGGGCGCGGTAAAAAGCGGTAAATTGCGACAGGGTGTACCCTAACTTTACAAAATCCGACATTAAAAAATAAAGGCGTTCATAGGTTATTCTATGAACGTTTTTAATTTAAAATCGGGTGAAACCGCAATAATAAAACGCATTGACCTTACGGGAAGCGCGCTTGAAAGGCTTAATGCTTTGGGCTTTAAAGTCGGCGAGCAGGTGGAAGTGTTGAGTTTTTCGCTTTTTAAAAGCAGTGTGCTTCTTTCCTGCAATGCCGTAAGGCTGGGTATCAGAAAGGGGCTTGCCTCTAAAATAGAGGTGCAGGGTTGATTGCTCCGCTTAAAAAATTAAAGTTTTTTACGCGCAGAGAGCAAAAATCCGAAAGAAAGGTAGTGCTGGCAGGCAACCCCAACGCAGGCAAAACCACGCTTTTTAACGCGCTTACGCACAGCAGTTTGAGGACGGGAAACTTCCACGGCGTCACCACTTCGCCTGCAAAAAAGACGGTGCGCGGCATTACTTTTACGGACGTGCCCGGAATGTACGCGTTCAGACCGTATTCTATGGAAGAACAGTCTGCGGCGGACGAAATAAAGTCCGCCGATTTGGTAATTAACGTTGTGGACGCGCTTACCCTTGAAAACAGCCTGAACCTTACGCGCAACATTATTGCAAGCGGCGTTAAAACGGTTGTATATGTGACCAAGCTTGACAGTTTTAAAAGGCGCGGCGGAAAGCTTGATACGCAGAAGCTTGCGGCATACCTCGGCGCGCCCGTATATGCGTGCTCGCCTAAAAAGCTGAAAAAGCTTATCGAAAAAGGGTTTGAAGATAAGCCCGTAAAACAGAATATCGGGCTGAACGAGGCGTATACAAGCGGAAATTTAAAAGTTTCAAAAGCGGACAGACTGTTTTATAACCGCTTTTTTTCTCTTGCGTTTTTTATTGTTTCTGTTGTGGCGATGTTCTTTTTTGCCTTTCATCCGTCTATGATAGGGGTAATTTTAAAGAACCTTACGGAAGAGCTTATTTGCGATAAATTATGTTCGGCGATAACTGCAAATATGCAGAATGAGGCGGTAATCTCGCTTTTGTCGGAGGGCGTTTTGGGCGGCGCAGGCGGAGTGTTTTCATTTATTCCGCAAATTCTTATTTTATATCTTTTTCTGACTTTACTTGATGAAAGCGGAATAACTTCCGCGCTTGCCTTTGCGACGGACGGTCTGTTTGAAAAGGTGCATTTATCGGGCAGGGCGGCTTTTTCGCTTACTTCGGGCTTCGGCTGTACTGCGGCGGCAATTCTTACCACAAGGGGCTATTCCACGGTAAGCGCGCAAAAGCGCACGGTTGCGGTGTTACCGTTTATTCCTTGCGGCGCAAAACTGCCTGTTTTTCTTACATTTCTTTCTCCGCTTTTCAAAAATCCTTTCCCCGTTATTACCTGTTTTTACTTTGCCGGCGTCGCCGTCGCGCTGTTGGTTTCATATCTTGCGAAAGGCAGGGAAGAGGGCTTGCTGTCGGAGGTAACGCCGCTCACGTTGCCGCAGTTCAAAGCCGTTGCAATTAAGTTGTTTTTTTATCTCAAAGGGTTTATAATCAAAGTAGCGGGCGTGGTGATGTTGTTCTGCGTTGCTTCCTGGTTTTTATCGCATTTTTCTTTCGGGTTCGAATATGTCGGCACGGAGGAAAGCATGCTTGCGGCGGTAAGCAGGCTGATACTGCCTGTTTTCTATCCTATGGGGGTAAACGATTGGCGCATAGCCTACGCAGTAATTTGCGGTTTTGCCGCAAAAGAGAACGTTGCCGCAACCGTCGCAATGCTACTTCCCGACGGTACGGGGCTGGGGCTGGCGGCTTCGCTTGCCGTATGTACGTTTATGCTTTTGTGCCCTGCGTGCATTTCGGCATTTACGGCTTCGTGCAAAGAAGTCGGGCTGAAATTCACTTTAAAATGCGTTTTGTTTCAGCTTGCCGCGGCGTTTCTGGGCGCTTATTTAATAAGGCTTGCCTTTTTATGGGTATGATATGAAATCTTTTACGGTTACGGAAAATTGCGACTTGAAGTCGTTTACGGGCGCAGTGTATCCGCAGGGCTCTTTCTGCCTTGCGGCGCTTTTGCGCGATAAGGATATAAAGGTAAACGGGGTCAGGACGGGCAGGAACGTACAGCTTAAAAAAGGTGACGAAGTAATTTATTACACAACCCCGAAGCAGGAGGGGATGCCCAGCCATTACGTCGTTTACGAGGACAACAACGTTTATGTGGCGGACAAACTGTCGGGCGTGGAGACAGAGGGACTGTTGCGCGAGCTTTGCGGCAAGGGCGAATTTTACGCCGTGCACAGGCTGGACAGGAACACGCAGGGAATAATTATTTTCGCAAAGAACAAACAGGCGGAAGAGGAACTTCTTGCAGTATTTCGGGACAGAAGGTGCCGTAAAACGTACCTTGCAAAGTGCAAAGACAATTTTAAAAAACAAAGCGGAGTTTTGACGGCTTATCTGCAAAAGGACGCGGAAAAGTCGGAAGTTAAGATATACGACGAGCCGAGAAAAGGGGCGGCGGAGATTGTTACAGAGTATCGCGTAATTTCAAGCGCGGACGGCATTGCAGACGTTGAAATTGTTTTGCATACGGGCAGGACGCATCAGATCAGGGCGCATATGGCTTATATAGGATGTCCCGTCCTCGGCGACGAAAAATACGGCGACAAAGCAATGAATAATAAATTCGGGCTGAAAAGACAGCGGCTTGTTTCCAAAAGTTTGCAAACGGACGCGGACGGAATACTTGGCTATCTTAAAGGAAGAGTGTTCCAAAGCTGTTTTACGCCGTAAATTTTGCAGGTTTGAAAAAGCCTGTTTCCGAAAGGCTTATCTTGGT
>RYWC01000094.1 GCA_003979335.1 Clostridia bacterium | reverse complement strand
GCGGAAGTCTTGTTCCAACCGCCGTTGGAATTTAGCGAGCGTTTATGATAACCGCTTCGGTTGTGTTTGTGCAAGAAAAGTAGGCTACCAAAATATTGCTCGCACTTGTTGGCGGCGGATTATTATTTCCGCCGTTATTCCCCGTATTTCCGTTATTGTTTCCGCATGCGGTTAATCCTAATATTGCCATAACGATTAACAATACTCCTAATATCTTTTTCATAAGTTATACCATACCTATATTTTTACGGAAGAAGTCTGTCATTTTATCAAAAGGAATGATATACGTTTTGTCATACAAATCTGTGTGAACTGCGTTGGGAATAATCAGCAATTCTTTGTTGCCGCCCTTCAAAGACTTGAAAGCGTCTTTGCTGAAATAGCAAGAGTGCGCTTTTTCGCCGTGCATAACAAGTATCGCGCTGCGTATCTCATTGCTGTAAGCGAGTATGGGCATATTGATAAAGGAAAGCGCGGAAGTCTTGTTCCAACCGCCGTTGGAATTTAGCGAGCGTTTATGATAACCGCGGCTGGTTTTATAATAATCGAAATAGTCTTTTACAAAAAACGGCGCATCGTCGGGAACGCTGTTTGCAACTCCACCGCCCAATTCGTAACTATCGTTTTTGTAGTCGGTGATACGCTGTGCGTTCAACGTTTGTTTCATTTCGTAACGAGCTTGTTCGCTGTCCGCTTCGTCGAAATAGCCTTTGGCATTTACTCTCGTCATATCGTACATAGTGGACGCGACGGTCGCCTTTATTCTTGTGTCGATTGCCGCTGCATTGATTGCCATACCGCCCCAACCGCAAATACCGATAATTCCGATTTTATCGGCGTCCACATCGTCGCGGCAGGAAAGATAATCTACCGCTGCGCAAAAATCTTCGGTATTTATATCTGGGGATGCGACGTATCTCGGTTGTCCGCCGCTCTCGCCCGTAAATGACGGGTCGAAAGCAATCGTTAAAAATCCGTGTTCTGCCATAGTTTGCGCGTACAATCCTGAACACTGTTCTTTTACAGCGCCGAAAGGTCCGCATACCGCAATGGCAGGAAGTTTACCTCTTGCGTTTTGCGGCACATATAAATCTGCCGCAAGCGTTATTCCGTAACGGTTGTGAAAGGTAATTTTACTGTGTTTTACCTTGTCGTTTTTGGGAAACGTTTTATCCCATTCGTTCGTTAAACTCAATTTTTCCATATAAAACTACTCCTTAAACTTTTATCTTATAAAATTTGTCCGGGCAGACGTTTCCGCTTGCGGTGCGGATATGCCCGATTTTTTACCCGCTTCGATACACTTTAATATCCACGCCATATTGTGGGCGAGATTTCTCATTGTCTGCATACCTTCCAAATCCTGTACGGTTTCTTCGGGTGTGTTACCGTGAACCATATTCCAATAGGTGGAAGATATGACGGGCATTTGCGTTAGGTCAAATGCTTACTTATAGCGTCTAACGATGCCGTAGTGCCGCCTCTGCGTGCGGATGCAATGACAGCGGCAGGTTTTTGTGCAAACTGTTCGCTTGCCGCACAGAAAAGTCTGTCCATAGCGGATAATATGCGCCCCGACGGATGAGCGTAATAAACGGGCGTTCCGAATATAAAGCCGTCCGCAGATTTTGTTTTTTCTATCCATTCGTTTACGCAGTCGTTATTGAATACGCATTTGCCTTTCCCGACACAGCCATTACAACCGACACAATCCTGAACGGGTTTGTTGCCGACTTGCAAAATTTCCGTTTCGATATTTTCGGCGTTCAGCATTTTTGCAATCTCCGAAAGCGCGGTAAACGTACAGCCGTTTGCTCTCGGACTTCCGTTAAATAGCAGTACCTTCATTTTACACCTCGATTTGTTTTATTATTTTTGCGGGGACACCTGCAACAACTACGTTTTTCGGCACGTCTTTCGTTACGACTGCGCCTGCGGCAATTATAGCATTGTCCCCGATAGTTACGCCCGAAAGTATCGTTGCGTGTGCGCCTATCCATACACTGTTTCCGATTTTTACGGGCGCGAGAAACATATTCGCACGTTTGCTCGGATTAAAGTCGTGGTTTATCGTAGCGATTACAACTTGCTGTCCTATAAGTACGTTATTTCCGATTTCGATTCCGCCTTGATCCTGAAAACAGCACCCCGAATTGATAAATACGTTTTTGCCCACTTTAATGTTTTGTCCGTAGTCGGCGTTGAACGGCGGAAACAATCCGAAAGTTTCATCGACCGTTTGCCCTGTAAGAGAAGAAAACAGTTCGCGTATTTCGTCGGGCGTTCTAAATTCGTTATTCATCCGCACAGTTATTTGCCTTGCCCGTTGCGCCATTTCGTGCATGTGCAAGTGCATTTCGGAATCGGCTATGATATACGTTTGCTTTGCCATTGCTTTTTTGAATTCTGCCGTAGTCATTTCCATCTCCGTATCTATACTTATATTTTATAATCAGTCCAACTATATGTCAAATACTTATATTTTATAGCAAATCCATAATTGACGCGCATATATATTTGTGATATACTATACAAAAAAACGGTGCAAAAATGGAACTACGAGAACTTAAATATTTTTTGGCGGTTACGCGCGAACAAAGCATATCCAAAGCGGCGGAAGCACTTTTGACTACGCAACCGAATTTATCTCGGCAAATGCAAAATCTCGAAAAGGAAATAGGACAAAAACTGTTTATTCGCGGAACGAAAAAAATCACGCTTACCGAAGTGGGACAGTTGCTTCGCAAGCGTGCGGAAGAAATTATAGAACTGTATAATCAGACGGAAGCAGAACTCCATACGCCTATTACCGACATAAGCGGCGATATTTATATCGGCGGCGGCGAAAGTTACGTTATGGGACTTATAGCAAAAGCCGCGCACTCCGTCAGATGCGATTACCCGAACGTCAAATTTCATTTATTCAGCGGCGACAGCGGCACGATTTCCGAAAGGCTGGATAAAGGGCTTATAGATTTCGGTATTTTTATCGAGCCGTTCGATTTATCCAAATACGACCATTTACGCTTGCCGCTTTACGATACTTGGGGTGTGATTATGCGTAAAGACAGTCCGCTTGCCGAAAAAGAATATATAACTCCCGAAGATTTATGGGACAAACCGATAATCCGCTCCCGTCAGTCGATAGGAAAAAACAAAATAGGCGAATGGTTTCAAAAAAGCGAGGAAGAACTGAATATAGTCGCAACGGGCAACCTTTTGTATAATATGTCTTTGCTTGTGGAAGAAGGACTTGGGTATGCCGTTAGTTTAGATAAAATAATAAACACAACAGGTAACTCGATTTTATGTTTCCGTCCGCTCTATCCCGAACTGATATCACATCTCGACATTGCGTGGAAGAAGTATCAAGTATTCCCGAAGTGTGCGGAAATCTTTTTGAAACGATTGCAAGAAAGTTTCTAAAATAAAAACAGGACTTGGTTGAATCCAAATCATGTTTTTTGAATTGCCTGTTTACAGTGTATTTGTATTGAATTTAGATTTTTCCAAATTCCCTATGAAATACACCGTAAAAGCGCGGTTTTAATCTAACCAAGTTTTACCGCGTTTTCGGGCGTTCAAAAAATGCCCGTGCAAAAGTATTTAACTTTGTGCGGACAAAAATGTCCGTACATTTTGTCCGTACAAACGCCGAGTAAAAGAAAGTAACAAAGAAAAGCTAAGGTTAAAGAGTTATTTATAAT
>RYWC01000093.1 GCA_003979335.1 Clostridia bacterium | reverse complement strand
AATTAGCACCATGTATTATCTTTATTGACGAAATTGACGCCATTGGAGCCAGAAGAACCAGTGATAGCGGAGCGGAAACCGAAAACAACCAAACCTTAAATCAATTATTGGTGGAAATGGATGGTTTTGACTCCGAAGAAACCATTATTGTATTAGCAGCAACCAACCGACCAGAAATGCTAGATAAAGCATTACTAAGACCAGGACGTTTTGACCGACAAATTGCGATTGGACTTCCAGATATCAATGGAAGAGAAGAAATCTTAAAAATTCATGCCAAAGGAAAGAAATTTGCAGAAGAAGTAAGCCTAAGAAGTATTGCAGAAGATACAGCAGGATTTACTGGAGCAGAACTTGCAAATATTTTGAATGAAGCAGCGATTGTAGCAACCATTAAAAAGCACAAAGAGATTAAGCAAGAGGATGTGGAAGAAGCAGTTAAGAAAGTAACCGTCGGGCTTGAAAAACACAATCGCGTTATTTCCGAGAAAGATAAGCGAGTAACGGCTTACCATGAAGCAGGTCATGCGATTGTAAGTAGTACTTTAGAAACCCAAAAAGATATTAAAGAAGTATCCATTATCCCAAGAGGACTTGCTGGTGGTTATACCATGTATAAGACGAATGAAGATAAGTGCTATATTACCAAGACAGAAATGGAAGAAAAACTCATTTCTCTACTTGGCGGACGAGCAGCAGAAAAAATTATCTTTAATGATATCTCCACAGGTGCTAGCAATGATATTGAAGTTGCTACGGATATTGCGAAAAAAATGATAACTGTTTATGGCATGGGAGAAACACTTGGACCAATTTCAGTTCATACGGAAAAAGACCCATACGAATTGCAAATGTTGGGGGATAAATTCACTGATGCGATTGGTGCGGAAATTAAAGTACTACTTGATACAGCGTATGTACAAGCACAAGAAATTTTAAGAAATAACCGAGAAAAATTAGACCTTGTAGCTGGTACCTTATTAGAAAAAGAAGTCATTACTGCAGAAGAATTTGCAAGGTTAATGCAAGAATAAAAGGAAAGCACTGCCTGAATACGGACAAACCGTTTCAGACAGTGTTTTTTGGAGCAGAGGGCTCCTTCCTATGGGGTCATACTTTAATTAGGTAGTCCATCCGAGAGCCAGAACGACTTGCTGTTACCGTGGAAACGGTCTTTTCCAGAAGTGCATTGTCCAAGTAGGTTTCTAAAACCCCGTTTCGATAGCAGCAGCAAGCCATTGGATTTTGGATGGAAATAGCACCCCAGCGAATGGGATACTGGTAGAGAAGCGTG
Source organism: Clostridia bacterium (assembly GCA_003979335.1). The sequence goes on along the minus strand of RYWC01000093.1, from coordinate 2,483 downwards.
GCAATGAAAGTGCGAACCGTATATATCTTGTCTAACACAATGACATACGAGGTAGCATCATTGCTACGGTCTTTCTCCCGCTGTTTCAGCGTAAACATTGGGAAAACCCCTTTCAAAAAATATTTGCTATGCCATAAAGGCAACAACAGAGATAGTATACCATAATTTGGAAAGAAAGTCGAGCAAAAAGGAAAAGAAAAAAATCCCCAATAGGTTAAAAATTTTAATAAAAAGATTTTACATTATTACCGTTCCGTCGTCGGCGTCGAAGTCGTAAGGCACAACCCTCAATCCGTGCGGCGAACAGTAAATAATTCCGCTGTTGTCCGTAATTTCGGGCATATATGTACAGTCCTTGTTTCTGCAATCGGCGTCGGTTACTTTAACCTTGCCGCTCTTGTCTATTCTTACAACGTTATATCCGTCCGAAGAAATAATCTTAACGGTGAGAACGCCCTCCGCCTCTTCCGTCTCCACAGTCACAGAATTGCTCAGCTGTTTATATTCAAAAGTTTCAAAGCTGTATTCAAACACTGCTTCGCCCTTGGAATATATGCGTACACCGCTCAGCGCGTCTGTATTTTTTGTTGCAAAAACAACTATAAACAGGACAACGACGATGGCAAGAATAATGCCGTAAACTATTAAATCTAAAATTTTAAAGCCTTTTTCTTTCTTTACGGCTTCAACTTTTTTTAAGGACATTATTGCTCCGCAACACTTATAAGCGTGTATCTGTCATCTATATTGGACAACTCCTGCTTGGGGATATTTGTCACAATCTCGTAAAATTCGCCATTGTCGTAGGTGAACACCGCTTTTCTGTCTTTAAGACTTGTTTTAATAAATTCGCAAGCCTTTTCCCTGCCCATAGCCATAAGCGCCGTTGTCAATGCGTCTGCTTCGGCAGCGCTGCCGCCTATGACCGTAGCCGACATTATACCCGTCTGTACGGGTTTGCCCGTCGTAGGGTCTATTATATGGCAATATCTAACACCGTCTATTTCATAATACTTGACGTTGTCGCCGCTGGTCGAAATGCATACGTCTTTGACCTTTGTGTGCATATATTCGCCTCTGTTTGGCGCATAACGCGGATTCGAAAGCCCTAGGGTGTAAGCGTCAGTTTCTTTGCCGTTGAACTTTTTAAAAGCAATACTGCTTTCGCCGAACGAAAAATAGCCGTAATTTATTCCGCGACCGTCCATAAGCGCGTTTACCTTGTCCACCGCATAACCCTTGCCTACGCCACCCAAATCAAGTTTTAACGAATAGCTGACGCCATTGATTTCAACGCTTGCGGAGGGTTTAACGGTAAAGTATCTGCCGTCCCTTTCTTCAAGGCTCAAATCGGCAAAACTTGCCGAAAGCAGGTTATATTTTTCTATAACTTCGTCGTTGGGCAACTCGCTTGAATCTGAAGGAAACTTTTCCGCCGCGCCGCCGAAGCCGTAAGCCTGAACGTTATAATACACCGCAGGGTTATAATAACCGCCTGTCTTTTCATAGATGTTTTTAGCAAGCGACAGCACCTCGTAAGCGGTTTTGTTCAGCTCGACTTCCGCGCCGGGGGCAGCCCTGTTGAATTTGGATATGTACGAGTTTTCGTTTGAAGCGCTAAGCGAAGAATCGAGTTCGTTTAAAAGCGAACGCGTCTCGCCGTAAAGCCTGTAACAATCCTTTTCTTTTTCGGCGCGGATGTCCTTAGGGATTACAAACGCCGCGTCCGCCGCCATTGCAAAAAAGTAAGGCGAAGTATCAAACTGTTCCGCACAACCTGCGGTAAGCAAAGTTACAGCCGCCAAAGAAGAAACTGTTAATGCCAGAAATTTTTTCATAAGTTTATTATAAAGTTTTTTAATAAAAATTGCAATAAAAAAGCCCGCTTAAAAAGCGGGCTTGAATTTAAGTTTAAATTACTTAATGTCTTTGATAGCGTCCTGAACAGCTTTCAGAACCCTTGCGCTGCCCTGGGTAGCATCGGTAATAACAAGCGAATCATCGGAAACGCTGTTAGTGGTTGCGCCGTCAACGCCTTTAATCGAGCTAGTCATAGCAAGAACTTCTTCTACCGTCTTGCCTTCGTAAGATTTAAGCAATTCGGGAAGCTTGTTGTTCCAGTTGTCAACCTTTGCCTGAGTCCAATTGAGATTTTCATTTACTGCGCTGCATTCGATGTAGTCGCTGTCAACTTTTTCTACTTTGGTTATTTTGCCGTCGCTTACGGTAACCTTAACTTTAATACCGTAGTTGCCTTCGCCGTGAGAATTAGCGTAGTGATAATCACCGCTGTATGTTTCGCCCGAATTACAAGCCGAAATAGCCGCAATACCTGCTGTAGCAACTGCCGCAATCGACATTACTGCCAAAACTTTAGCAAATTTTTTCATTTCTTTTACCTCTTTTATATTGTTGATTGTATTTTAACATACCTTAAAAAACGTGTCAACGAAATATCGATACTAATTTACTTAAAACTAAAT
>RYWC01000092.1 GCA_003979335.1 Clostridia bacterium | reverse complement strand
ATTTGCAGATAAGATAAAATGACAAAACAATAAGCGCCAGCAGAAGAGCCCAAATAAGCAGCCCCCACCAAGTTGTAAAAGGAATCAATTCAAACGAATATGCGGTGGAAAACACAGAAATTGCACGAGTTACCGTTATCATAATAAGAAAATACGGCCAGGTCATTGACGACAGACCTGCTACAAAGCAGAGTATATCGTCAGGGAACAGCGGCAAAAGAAACATTAAAGACAAGATAAGATAGTCTTTACCTTTTAATTTTTTAAGCCACTTATCCAAATTTTCCTGCCCTACAATCCAACAAACGGCTTTATAGCCTACCCATCTGCCTATCGCAAAAGCGGCAACAGAACCCAAAACTATTCCGATAAAACTGAAAAACGCGCATTTCAACGGACCGAACATTGCGACACCGACCGCAACGGCAACAGAGCCCGGTACAGGCAGTAAAACAACCTGCAAAAAAGAAAACAGAATAAAAATAACCGCCGCCATCCCGCCGGCAGATTCAATATATTCTCGCAATGCGTCGACACTGTTGATTTTTCCGATAAGACCGCTTGCGCATAACGCAAAAAATACAACTGCGCATATGTCGATAAATATAAGTGAACAAACTGTTAATCTGTACAACGAAGTTTTTTTAAGCGCGTAAAAAATTATACCGAAAAATGTCAGCGCCAAAAAAACACCGAATGACGACCAAAACAGAATATTGAAATTATCTGCAATGAACGCCACGTTCTTATAAAAAAGCCCGTAAGCGACAAAAAGAAAAGCGATTGCACTTAAAAGCACAACCGCCAAAATATTAATGCAATGTTTTAAAACTTTTATGCGGTCCATGTATACTATTATTATATAGTATTTACCGCTTTTTTATAATTCGCTTCTCAATTTTTTAACTGCATCCGTAGCAAGCTTATCGCAAATATTGTTATATTCGTTATCCGCATGCCCTTTTACTTTAATAAATTTAACATCATGCATTCTGGTAAGATTAAGAAGCTCTTTCCATAAATCGGTGTTTAAAACGGGTTTGTTATCGGGTTTTTTAAAACCCGCTTTTTCCCAACCGTATATCCATCCCTCGTTAAATGCATTGACCGTGTAAGCCGAATCACTGTAAATGTCAACGCTGCACGGCTCTTTGAGGCATTTTAACCCTTCTATTACCGCAGTTACTTCCATTCTGTTATTTGTTGTGGAGCTTTCCGCGCCTGAAATCCGTTTTTCAAAACCGTTAAACATTAAAACTGCGCCCCAACCACCTATACCGGGATTTCCGGAACAGGCGCCGTCTGTGTACAATGTGACTTTTTTCATTGATTTTCGCGCTCTTTTGCTTTTGTGGTACACGCTTCAACAGCCGCAATAACGGACTTTGCAAAACCCGTATCTTCCAGTACTTTCACAGCTTCAACCGAAGCGCCGCCCATATTGCAAACCTGAACGGTTAGTTCTTCTATCGTATTTTCTTCTCTCTGCACCATTTCGGCGCTGCCAAGCAACGTCTGTACAGCAAAAATCTTAGCCTCGTTTTTTGTCAGCCCCTGCGCAACGCCGGCGTTTACAAGCGCGTCAATAAACATAAAAGCGTATGCCGGACCGTTAGCCGCCAAACCGCTTACAGCGCTTAATTTACTTTCTTCCAGACTAACTACCGTTCCGAGAGTATTCAAAACACCGCTTATAAAGTCGCAATCGTCTATAGATTTATTAAAATCAAGCATATCCAAACCGATTACGCCGCTGCCTATTGTGCAGGGCATATTCATAACACAGCGAGCAACCTTAATAAGCCCGACCCCGAGAGCATTTTTAACTGATTTTTTAGGCAAATCCATTAAGGATATGATTTTTTCGGGATTTACCCCCTCCAATTGTTTTGCTATTTCTCCGAATTTTTTGGGTTTAACCGCTAAAACCAGAAATTCACTGTTTTGAGCAACGAATTTATGGTTTAACGTAGTATTTACTCCCAAATAATTCAATTTATCCAATTCTTCTTCAGAATCGTCGCTGACAATTATCTTTTTTTCACGGATAAAATCAGATAAAACCACTCCGCGTAAAACGGCATTCGCAAAAAAACTGCTGCCGATAACGCCCAATTTGAATTGTTTTTTCATAAAACAGCCTCCAAAACAGTTGACTAACAAAAATCGATAATATATAATTTAATTCGTCCTTAGGGGAGTAGCTCAACGGTAGAGTCGCGGTCTCCAAAACCGTCGGTTGCATGTTCGAATCGTGTCTCCCCTGCCATATGGTCTAATCGACAAGATTAGGCCTTTTTTCGTTAAAAATTATATTGGACTAATCTTCAATGAATAACGCATTTTTATAAAAACCCGTTGCAGTAAATAATAAAAACATTTCAAATTGCCACCACATCCGACAATTCGTCAAAATGTTTTCAATTTGCCAGCCACCATTTGCGCAATTATGCCTGACATAATACTATGCAAAATCGTTAAATTAGACTTTTATGTCGCCTTTTTGTCCTAAAACCGCCTTATTTTTAATTAATATAGGATTTACTTCACTTTCAATAAATTCTACGGTCTGCGATGCCGCTCTTCCTATAAAGTTCTTTGCATCAAGTATGCTGTCTAATTTTCCGTGTACAGGTTTAAAATCTTTATCGGCTTTAATTAATTCTATAAGATTGTTTTCTTTTCCGAATTCTTTTACGTTTTTGCCTGCCTGCATAGATAAAACCCTTATCTTCTCGTGCAGTTCCTGTCTGTTGCCGCCGGCTTTTACGCATTCCATCATTATATTTTCCGTCGCCATAAACGGTAGTTCAGCCATAATGTGTTTGTTTATAACTTTTTCATATACAACAAGGTTTTCCGAAACATTCATATAAATATTGAGTATGCCGTCCAAAGCCAGGAAAGCCTGCGCATTTACTATTCTTCTGTTTGCGGAATCGTCAAGCGTTCTTTCAAACCATTGCGTGCCTGCCGTAATTGCGCTGTTCATCGGCAATGAAATGACAAATCTTGCTAACGAACCTATTCTTTCGCTCCGCATAGGGTTGCGTTTATAAGCCATTGCAGAAGAACCGATTTGCAATTTTTCAAAGGGCTCTTCGATTTCTTTCATATTCTGCAATATTCTTATATCGTTAGAGAACTTATACGCGCTTTGCGCTATCTGTGACAAAACGCAAAGAACGTTATAATCAAACTTTCTTGGATAAGTTTGTCCCGTTACGCCGTAAACCTTTTCATAACCGAGTTTTGCTACAACCCTCTTTTCAAGCTCTTTAACTTTTGTTTCATCGCCGTTAAAAAGCTCCATAAAGCTCGCCTGAGTACCTGTTGTACCCTTTACACCGCGCAATTTGAACGAATTCTGAAGATTGACAAGATTGTTATAGTCCATTGTCAAATCCTGCAACCAAAGCGTTGCGCGTTTACCTACTGTTGTAAGTTGCGCAGGCTGTAAGTGCGTGAAGCCGAGCGTAGGCAAGTCCTTATATTTAAGCGCAAAAGCGGACAGCTTGTCCATAACATTTACAAGTTTTGCCTTGATAATTTCAAGCGCATCCCATAAAATTATAAGCTCAGAATTACAATCTACAAAACAGCTTGTCGCCCCGAGATGAATAATCGGCATCGCAGATTTGGCCTGTTCACCGAACGCATGAACATGAGCCATAACATCGTGACGCAATTTTTTCTCAAACTCTTCCGCCGTTTCAAAGTTAATTTCATCGGCGTATTTTTTCATTTCTGCGATTTGCGCCTCAGTAATATTGAGCCCCAG
>RYWC01000091.1 GCA_003979335.1 Clostridia bacterium | reverse complement strand
GTATTATGTCTGACATAACAACGCTAAACGCCGTGCAAAAATGCACGGCGTTTAGAAAATATGTTATTTTTCAGTTTTTACGCTTTTAAGGTTCCAAATATTGTTTGCATATTCTGCAATTGCTCTGTCAGCGGCAAATACGCCCGATGCGGCAATATTTCTGAGCGACATCTGATTCCATTTCATTTTATCTTTTGAATAAAGTTTTGAAATCTTGTGCTGCGTATTTGTATATGCTCCAAAATCTGCCATACACATATACGGGTCGGCTATCGGGGAACCGGTAAGCAGATAATTTGCGATATCCGCAAACGATTCACCGTTAAAACCTATAATTAACGCTTCTATAATACGGCGCAATTTAGGAGATTCGTTATAGTATTTGCTGGAAGAATACCCGTTACGCCATATTTCGTCCACTTCGTTAGCCTTAAACCCGAATATAAATATATTCTGTTTACCTACAGCCTGGGCCATTTCAACGTTAGCGCCGTCCAATGTTCCTATGGTTAAAGCGCCGTTAATCATAAACTTCATATTGCCTGTACCGCTGGCTTCCTTTCCCGCAAGGGAAATCTGTTCGGAAACTTCGGATGCCGGCATAAGCTTTTCAGACATAGAGACGTTGTAATCTTCCATATATACAACGTTTAATTTGTCCTTAACCGCAGGGTTGTTTTTTATTTCGGCGGCAAGGAAATTTATAAGCTTTATAATTTTCTTTGCCATATCGTAACCGGGCGCCGCTTTTGCACCGAAGATATAAGTTTTCGGAACGACCTCTCGGTTGGGATTATCACATAATTCCAGATAAGTATCGATAATATTCAGAACGTTCAAAAGCTGGCGTTTGTATTCGTGCAGTCTTTTTGCCTGTACGTCAAACAGAGTTTCGGGGTTGATAATAAGCCCCTGCTTCTTTTTTGCAAATTCAGCAAACTGCTTCTTTTTAATAAGTTTTATCTCTTCAAGACGCTTTAAAACGCTTTCGTCGTCTTCGAACTTTTTAAATTCGGCAAGCTGCGAACCTTCAAGCTCGTAACCCGTACCAATACATTCGTTTAAAAGCTCGCAAAGTTCGGGGTTAGATTGATTAAGCCAACGTCTGTGTGCGATACCGTTTGTAACGTTTGTGAATTTTTCAGGGGTAAAATCGTAAAAATCTTTGAATACCGAAGTCTTGATAATGTCGCTATGAAGCGCGGAAACGCCATTGACATTGTGACCGCCGTAAACGGATAGATTTGCCATTTTTATACGGTCATGCTCAATAATAGACATCCTTGAAATTTTTGCCCACTCGCCGGGGAACTTATTCCAAAGCTGCTCGCAAAGCCTTCTGTTAATTTCCTTTATTATAGAGTGAATTCTCGGAATCTGTCTTGCAATAAGGTCTTCAGACCAAGTTTCAAGCGCTTCCGCAAGTACGGTATGGTTAGTGTAAGCGCATGTAGCCGTAGTTATCGCCCATGCCTTATCCCAATCGTAGTAATATTCGTCGATAAGAATACGCATAAGTTCGGGGATCGCCATTGCAGGGTGCGTATCGTTTAAATGAATAGCCGCAAGCTTGGGCAAATCCGCAAGCGTGCCATACCTGTGTTTATGGTCCTCTACTATATTCTGAATCGAAGCAGAACAAAGGAAATATTGCTGTTTAAGTCTCAAAGATTTGCCTGCATTATGGTTATCGGCAGGATATAAAACTTTCGTAAGCAAATCAGCATCGTTATCCTCTGTCATCGCCTGATAATATTCGCCCTGAGAAAAGAGTTTCATATTAAAGTCGGTAACAGGCTTAGCTTTCCAAAGCCTTAAAACGGAAACCGCTTCGCTGTTCTTACCCGAAACCATCATATCGTAAGCGACGGCCTGAATTTCGTTGCAATTAATATAATTGGTCTGCAACCCGTTCTCCGTCCACTTTTCTTCAATCTGACCATTAAAACGGACTATAAACGACTTATCCGTCCTTTGGGTAAGCCATGCCTCGCCGCCGGGTAGCCAAACGTCAGGCAATTCGATTTGCCAGCCGTCTACTATTTTCTGTTTAAAAAGTCCGTATTCGTATCTGAGCGAATAACCCATAGCAGGATAGTTACCTGTTGCAAGCGCATCTAAAAAACAAGCGGCAAGCCTGCCCAAACCGCCGTTTCCAAGCCCTGCGTCGGGTTCAAGTTCATATAAATCTTCAAGCTTATAACCGTAGGAATCAATCGCCTTTTCAAAAACCGGCGTGGCGCTGAGATTATAGAGGCTGTTTTTAAGCGAACGCCCCATAAGGAATTCCATACAAAGATAATAGACCCTTTTTGCACGTTTCGCCTTAACTTTCTTATGAAATTGCTGTCTTTTTTCAAGCAAGATATCTCTTACCACCATAACGACGGCCTTATAAACCTGTTCTTTGGAAGCCTCGGTCGGGGCAACGCCGAAATATCTTGACAGTTTCCCCTTGATTAAATCCTTGGCTTCCTTTTCGGTGATAGCGGTATTACTCATTTTGTTCTCCTGTTTCAGTAAATTATTTTAGCATATCGAGATAAAGAGACTGGTAAATTTTAGCAGAACGGTTCCAACTGAAATCGGCAGTCGCCGCCCTATGCATTAGTTTTTTCCACTCTTCCTTATTTTTATAATCACAAACTGCCTGACGGATAACATACAGCATATCGTGCGCGTTATAATTGGCAAATGTATATCCGTTTTCAAGAGGCTTGATACTATCGTAAAGTCCCCCCGTCTCCCTTACAATGGGCACAGTGCCGTAACGGCAGGCTATCATTTGCGACAGTCCGCACGGCTCCGATTTTGACGGCATAAGGAAAATATCCGAGCCCGAGTAAATTTTTCTTGACAAATCTCCGTTAAATACTATGTTAGCGCTAAATTTATCGGGATATCTTCTTGCCAAATCAGAGAAATAACCTTCGAAATGGGCATCGCCTGTTCCCAATATAATAAACTGTATATCGTCCTGTAAAAGCTCTTCTATAACTGCCGTAACAAGGTCTAATCCTTTATGCGAAACAAGGCGCGAAACCATTGAAATTATAGGCGTATCGGCCTTCTGAGGCAATCCGAGCATTTTCTGCAACGATTTTTTGCATACGGCTTTATTTGTAAAATCATCAGCCGTAAAGTTTGCAAACAAATGGCTGTCCAGTTCACAGTTATAACTCTTATCGTCGATACCGTTCAAAATGCCTGAAAGTTTAAACTCGTTCTTTCTGACTATGGGGTCAAGCCCGTGTGCAAAGTATTCGTTTTTAATTTCGTCAGCATATTTAGGGCTGACCGTAGAGAACCTTTCGCAGCACTCTATCGCGCCTTTCATAAGATTAATCGAATTTTTATATTCTACAAGATACTGATAGCTTCCGTAAATATCGAACAAATCGCCCAGTAAATCAAGCGAATACCAACCCTGATATTCAATGTTGTGAATTGTAAACAGCGCCCTAATAAACTGATATTCGGGTCTGAAACAATAATTGGTTTTAAGGTAAATTGCTGCAAGAGCCGCCTGCCAGTCGTGACAGTGCATAACGTCGGGATAGAAATTCACAACGGGCATAATTTCAAGCACGCTTCTGGAAAAGAATGCAAATCTTTCGCCATCGTCGTAATAACCGTAGCAACCGGGACGTTTAAAATAAAATTCGTTGTCTATGAAATAGAACGTAACCCCGTCTTTAACATATTCGAATATGCCGCAATATTGGTTACGCCATGCCAGATGAACGTAAATATTCCCTACATAGCTGAATTTATCCCTGTATTCTTTTTTTATGTCAGAATACATCGGCAGAACTACCCTTACGTCAAAATTACCAGTCGAAGCAAGAGCTTTGGAAAGCGACCCGATAACCTCAGCAAGTCCTCCCGTTGCAATGAACGGGGTTGCCTC
>RYWC01000090.1 GCA_003979335.1 Clostridia bacterium | reverse complement strand
TAAAACTTTCCGAAGCGTTGGATTTCACGACTGATTATCTTTTAGGCAAAAGAGACATTTAGTAGTAGAAATATAAAAAAGGCAAAAGCGATGTGTAATAATCGAAATAATAAAAAGACCAAAGCGATTTACAATTAGCGAAATGTAAAATAAGCATAATTTAAGTAAAAATTAAGCCCCCTGCGGAACTCCGCAGGGGGCTTTTTAAACCTTTACGAGGTTTATAACGCTTTTATATCAATCAGTTTTTACCGTGATTAAACTTTAACAAATTACATATTATTCTTTGCCTGCAAGCTTTTTATAACCTTCAAGCCTTGCCTTAGCAGATTCTTCGGTCTGTTTGAACAGCTCGTTTGCAACGTCTGCGCCTTGGGTCTTGACAAGTGAAGCATATCTTGTTTCGCCTGCAAGGAATGCCTGATAGTCGCCCGTAGGTTCTTTGCTGTCAAGCGTGAACTTGTCGCCGTCGGGGTTGTATCTGTAAAGCTGCCAATAACCGCAGTCAACAGCCGCTTTTTCTTCAAGCTGGCTCTTAGTCATATTGATGCCGTGGTTGATGCAGGGCGCATAGCAGATAATAAGAGAAGGTCCGTGATAAGCTTCGGCTTCGGTCAGTGCTTTAAGAAGCTGTGCAGGGTTTGAACCCATTGCGCACTGTGCAACGTAAACGTAGCCGTACGATTTTGCAATCATACCCAAATCTTTCTTCTTTATTCTCTTGCCTGCGGAAGCAAACTTAGCAACCGCGCCGATGTTGGTAGCTTTGGACGCCTGACCGCCTGTATTTGAGTAAACTTCGGTATCAAGTACAAGTACGTTTACGTCTTCGCCCGAAGCCAAAACGTGGTCAAGTCCGCCGTAACCGATGTCATAAGCCCAGCCGTCGCCGCCGAATATCCAAATGGATTTCTTAGCAAGGCAATCTTTGTCTGCAATAATTTCTTTTACAAGTTCGTCTGCTTCGCAACCGCAGTTATTGCATCCTTCAAGCGCTTTAAGTAACTTCGCGCTTGCGACCTTAGAGGGTTCTCTGTCTTCGAATGCGGCAAGATAATCTTCGCAAAGTTTTTTGCCTTCGCCGCCCCAAACAGTGGCAAGCTTTTCTATTTTTGCCTTTACAGCGTTTCTTCTTGCGGTGTAAGCAAGGTTCATACCGTAACCGAATTCGGCGTTATCCTCAAACAGTGAGTTCGCCCATGCAGGTCCGCGGCCATTTTTGTTGGTGGTGTAAGGGCAGGTGGGGGAAGAACCGCCGTAAATGGAGGAACAGCCAGTTGCGTTTGCAACAACCATGTCTTCGCCGAAGAGCTGGGTGATTACTTTAACGTAAGGGGTTTCGCCGCATCCTGCGCACGCGCCTGAGAACTCAAACAAAGGCGTAGCGAACTGGCAACCTTTAACGGTGTCTTTCTTGAATTTGGAAGTATCAACTTCGGGAAGTTCAACCGAGTATTCCCAGTTCTTGTCTTCGCCGTTTGCAAGCGATTCTGCCAAAGGTATCATTTTGATAGCTCCGCCGTCTTTTACGGGGCAAACTGTAGCGCACACGCCGCAACCCATACAGTCAAGGGGTGAAACCTGCATTTTGTACTCATAACCGGGTAAGCCGATAGCTGCTTTAGCGGTGAGCGTAGCAGGTTTTTCCGAACCGTTGGCTATAAGCGCAGGTCTGAGACAAGCGTGGGGGCATACGAACGAGCAGGTGCCGCACTGTATGCATTTGTCAACGATAATTTCGGGAACAAGAACGGCAACGCCTCTCTTTTCGAATTTGGTTGTGCCGGTAGGAACATGTCCGTCTGCATTGAACTGCGAAGATTTAAGTTTGTCGCCTTCAAGGTAAAGAATGGGTTTGATAATTTCCTGATAATACTTATCAGCATGACCCTTTACCATTTCTGCGCCCGTTGTTGCCTTAGCCCAGGAAGCAGGAACATCTATTTTAATAAGGTCATCGCCTGCGGCGGAGTCAATCGCATTGTAGTTCATCTGAACGATTGCGTCGCCCTTTCTGCCGAACGATTTTTTAGCCATATATTTCATATATTCAATAGCTTTATCGTAGGGCATAATCTGGGGATTTACACGGAAGAACGCAGACTGCAAAATTGTGTTTGTTCTGCCTTTAAGTCCGAGTTCGCCTGCAATTCTTATTGCGTCGATAACGTAAAGGTTAATGTGCTTGTTTGCAATATCCTGTTTAACTTTTGCAGGCAGGAACTCTTCCAGAGCTTCAACGGTTGTTGCGTTGGTGTTGATAAGGAAAGTGCCGCCGTCTTTAATGTCGCCCGTCATATCGTAACGCGTTACATAAGAGGGGTTGGAGCATTGTACAAAGTCCGCGCTGTCGATTAAATATTCCGACTGAATGGGCTTGTCGCCGAAACGGAGGTGCGAAACGGTGATGCCGCCCGATTTCTTACTGTCATAGAAGAAATAAGCCTGCGCGTGTTTTTCGGTATGGTCGCCGATAATTTTAATTGAGTTCTTGTTTGCGCCGACGGTACCGTCAGAACCGAGACCGTAGAATTTGCAGCTTGTTGAGCCTGCAGGCGCGGCGTCGAATTTTTCCGAGAAGTCCAAAGACGAGTTGGTAACATCCTCGTAAATACCGATTGTGAAGTGGTTTTTAGGTTCTTTTGCCTCTAAGTTCTTGTAAACCGCAAGCACCATTGAGGGGGTGAACTCTTTCGAGCCCAAACCGTATCTTCCGCCGATAACTTTTATGTTGGTAAGTCCCTGTTCCATAAGCGCGGAGCAAACGTCAAGGTACAAAGGTTCGCCGAGCGAGCCGGGTTCCTTTGTTCTGTCAAGTACCGCAATCTTTTTAACGCCCTTAGGAAGAGCCGCAACAAAAGCTTCTGCAACGAAAGGTCTGTAAAGACGTACTTTTACAAGTCCGTACTTCTTGCCCTGCGCGTTGAGTTTGTTAATGGACTCTTCAATCGTTTCGCAACCTGAGCCCATACATACAAGAACTTCTTTCGCGTTTTTGTCGCCAACATAGTCGAAAAGGTGATAGCTTCTGCCGCACTTTGCGGAAACGACATCCATCATCTTCTGTACTATAGCAGGGGTAGCCGCATAATAGCTGTTAGCCGTTTCCCTGTTCTGGAAATAGGTGTCGCCGTTCTGTGCGGTGCCTTTCTGAATGGGATGCTCGGGGTTAAGAGAACGGGACTTGAAGTCTGCAACGTCTGCGGCTGTGCCAACTTCGTCGCAAATTGCTCTTATTTCTGCGTAGTCGTCTGCTTCGTCCCAAACGTCTATCTTTGCAACTTCATGGCTTGTCCTGAAACCGTCGAAGAAGTTAATAAAAGGAACTTTCGATTTAAGTGTGGAAAGATGCGCGACAAGCGCCAAATCCATAACTTCCTGAACGGAAGAATCGCAAAGCATTGCAAAACCTGTCTGGCGACAAGCCATAACGTCGGCATGGTCGCCGAATATGTTCAGAGAGTGTGCCGCAAGAGCACGCGCGGAGACGTGCATTACCATAGGCATAAGTTCGCCCGATATTTTATACATATTGGGAATCATCAGTAAAAGACCCTGGGAAGCGGTATAGGTGCTTGTAAGCGCGCCTGCGCAAAGCGAACCGTGAACTGCGCCTGCGGCTCCTCCCTCGGACTGCATTTCTGCAATCTTTACTTTCTGACCCCACATGTTGGTCCTTCCCGCGGTTGCCCATTCGTCCGCGACTTCCGCCATAGGGGAAGAGGGGGTGATGGGATAAATTGCTGCTTTTGCGGCAAAAGGTGATTTTTTCGAATAAGTAAAAGTTAAATCCTTTACATCAACGTCCCAATCATGGGATTTTTCTGTTTTTATAGGCTCGTATTTTGACGATTGCCCCCCAAATATGCCGCGATTATTGAAGTTTTTAACAATTTCGGTCGCAAGTTCTTCAGGGCGCAAAACGTCTTTTATAGTCATGCCTGCACCGCGCAGATTTTGCGAT
>RYWC01000089.1 GCA_003979335.1 Clostridia bacterium | reverse complement strand
AGATGTGTATAAGAGACAGTATTAGGGGATATAAGCATAAAAAAGCAAAAAAAACCGCCTTGCGCGAGTTTGCACAAAACGGAATTTTTTAAAAAAAATACTCAACCGCTTAAAAAAGCTGATAATTTAAAAGCTTCGGCAGTTAAGACGAGCCGTTAAATTACGGTTGAGTAAGTTTCGCATAGCCGAAAGTAAGGCATATGCAGGACAGCAACCCCCTTCATCTCAAATCAAATCAGCCCTAAGATACGGTATATCATTAGGATACGGGAAAACTTACTTCATTTTCTTTTGTAAAAGCAAGTGAGTGAAGCGCGGGGCGGACGGCGCGGACGTCGGACACATTGTAGTTGTTGTTGTTGCCTGACGAATTGACGCAATTAGCATTGTTGGCGTTATTGTTATTGCCGGAGCGCAACCAGGAACCGATGCGGATTGCCACCCTAAAAGCACGGCATATTGCCGACTTTTTCTGAAAAATATTAAATTGTTTTATGTGTTTTACTGCTTTGATAGGGAGATTCCTCGACAAGCTCGGAATGACACGGTGTTGTCATGTTGAGCGGAACGAAGTGTAGTCGAAACATCCCATTGGGTTTTCACTTTCTTTTGGGTTGCCGCTTTACGGTGAGATTCTTCGCTATCGCTCTGAATGACAGAAACTGCTTTGATTGGGGGACCCTTCGACTGCGCTCAGGGTGACAGGGAACCCACTGTCATTCCTAGCCCCTGCCTGTCATTCCGAACGAATGTGAGGAATCCCGTCGGGTTTGCGGCTTGTTTTGGGTTGCCGCTTTATCGGGGGGACCCTTCGACTTCGCTCAGGGTGACAGGGAGACCTGTCATTCCGAGCCCCTGCTGTCACCCCGAGCCTGTCGAGGAGCCTCATAGTGGTTAGGGGATTCTTCGCTATCGCTCTGAATGACGAATTGGCGGAATTTCGTTAAAACGGCGTAATTTGCGCTGTGTGACCGTTTTACACCCCGACCGAGACAGACACGGCAAATATGTTATCGGTGGCTTGACGGGCGCTTGGTGCTTCTTATCCAGCCATTCAGGAGTTTGCCGGTTTCGGCGAGCTGTTCGGCGATGACCGCTGTCTGGTGAATTGTTATAGCCTGTTTTGTTCTTGCCGTTTCGGCGTAGAAGTCTAGAAGCTTTAAACTGACAGCCGCGCTCTTCTGATAAACCAACCTTTGGGTCAGGTCATACTCGAAATTGGCGTGGTATAAATTTTCAACCACCTCTACCGAGCAGTTCTGCAAGCGCGCGATTATACTCCACCTGAATTTTTTGGGCGATTTTTCGGTTATTACGAAAATGTACTCGCTCAATTTTTTTGCGTGAGTGAAAACCGCCATTTCTTTGTCGCGCGGAGGGTCAAAATCAAATCATTAATGCGGTAGGGCTTGCGCGCGGCGGAAGTTTGGGGATTGTATCCCGAATAGGGTTCGTCGTAGCCGTAAGCCTCGGGATGGTTGAGTTCCGCGGCTATTTCTTTTTGCAGTATTTCAAGCTGTTCCATTGCCAGCTGTTCTTCATTTTTTTCCATAAAGTACCTTTACCCCCTTTCCGTCTGCGCAAGCGTATTTTAAAAGCTTGACGTAAAGTTCTTTTTCAAGTCTGTAATTTTTCGAGTGTTTCAAATGCCCGTGAAACGCGGATAGCGACTGCCTTATGCGTTCGGGGGTGACAAGATTTTCTTCCACGGCTTTTTTGAGGAGTCGCGCGCGCCAACGCAGCCTGTCCTTGGTCTGGCGTTTGACGGTTTTGACAACTTTTCCGTTTTCACGGACAAAAAAACGGAAACCGAGGTAGGTTACGCCGTTCTTTAAAGGAAAAATTTGTGTTTTGGAATTGAATTTGAGGCCGAGCGCGTGGACTGCCTGTGTGATTTTTGCAAGAACGGACTTTAAAAATTCCTTATCCTCGTGCACGATTACAAAATCGTCCATATACCGCGAATAAATTTTGACGCGAAGCTGTTCTTTTACAAGCCTGTCGACGCTGTTAAGGTAGAACATTCCGAAAACCTGACTTGTCTGGTTGCCGATGGGTACGCCCCTGCCCGTTTTTACGGGGTCGGGGTTAAGGCAGTCGTAACCGCAGGCTTTTAAGTAGTCTTCGGAGGTATTATAACTGTCAATAATACAACAGAGAAGCTTTTTTATTTTATCGTCGCGTATATGCGCGCAAAAAAGGTTTTTGAGAGTGTCGTGAGGAATGCTGGGGAAATATTTTAAAATATCGCACTTTAAAATATAACCCTTGTTGCCGTGTTTTGCCGTGAACGAACGGAGCTGGGACTGGAAACGGTCCAAGGCGAAATGGGTACCTTTGCCGACCTGACAGACGGCGTTATCGATTATTGCGCGCTTTGTAAAGTACGGCGATAAGACCTCGT
Organism: Clostridia bacterium; assembly: GCA_003979335.1. Next base: position 1,566 of record RYWC01000089.1, on the reverse strand, counting down.
CGCATAAAACATGTTGAACGACGCGGTCTGCATAACGAAGGGTCTGAATTTCGCGTTTTTTAGGTTCATAGACGGTAAAGTGACTGTAACCGCTTGTCCTGTAAACGCCCTTATGTAAACTTTGGTACAAGTTGTACACGTTTTCGAGCATGTGAGACTCGAACTTGACGAGAGTGATTTTGTCGCGCTTGGAAAGCCTACCGCGCAAATGCGCGCGGTAGATAGCTTCGAAGGTAAAAACCTCGTCAAAAGACTGCACTATCATATGCGTTTTTGTTGGTTTATGTTTAATGTGGTTCTAACATTTTACCAAGACAGCGTAAAACTGTCAACAAACTACGCCTGTAAGGTACAGTTAATTATTTGTGACTGTGTTTCTATTCGGCAAATCTGAACGGGTAACTTTGACGCAGACAACCAAAACGCAAGCTTTATAAGATGCAAAATCATATGAGTTTTATTTGTATAAATTCAGACATAAAACTAATTGTCAATTGCCTGCAAATTTTATGCGGTGCCTAATCCCCTGCAAATTCGGTCGGAGTCTATTCGTATGCGAATTTGGTTCAAGGCTTAATCGCCTGCAAATTCGAAACAAGACCTAATCGCCCGAAACAAAAATCTTGCCGAGCTTGTTCATCATTACGGCGCTGTGCTCTTCAAGCGCGTGCGCGTATCTTTTAAGCGTGACGGCGGCATTTTTGTGACCCATTATCGCAGAAAGAGATTTGACGTCCATACCGCACTCCAAAGCGCGCGTAGCAAAGGTATGGCGGAGGGCGTGGAACCCCCTGTGCGGCAGACCGAGTTTTTGCAAAATGTTTTCAAACGTGCGCTGATAGGAACGTATGGGCAGTTCGGCGTGCGCGCCTGAAATGACGAACGGACTTTTGCTTTTTGCCTTCATCTCTTTAAGATACGGAATAAGCGGAGCCGGCAACGGAATTTTCCGACGGGACGCCTCGGTTTTGGGCGTGTCGATAACCTTTGTAAAAACGCCGTTCTCCCAGCTGTCGCGACAAGTTTTTGTAACGGTAAGCGTCTTGCGGCGGAAGTCGATATCCGCCCATTCCAACGCAAGAAGTTCGCCTATTCTAAGCCCCGTATAAAGACAAAGCGTTATGCCGAAAAGCTTAGGCCTGTCGCTTGCAAGAATATATTTCTCAAGCTTGCGCTGTTCCGAGGAAGAAAAACAGGTTATCTCTTTTTCCCTCGCTTTCGGGTTCTTTATGCAGGACGAAAACTGCTTCGCCACCCTGCCTGTATTCTGCGCGCAAATGAGCGAACTTTTTACAACCGCAACTATACCGGCCACGGTGTTTGCCGAATAGGTTTCGGAAAGTTCGGCCGTAAACTGCTGCAAAATTTTTGCGGAAAGTTCGTCAACGTTATGTCCGCCGAGTTTTGGCACAATCTGTTTGCGCACAATCGAATCGTACTTCTCGTAGGTACGGACTTTTACAAGCGGTTTTACCCAAGTCGCGAGCCATTCGTTAAGCCAATCAAAGTAAATCATAAAATACCTCCCTTATCTATTGACCAATTTATAAGCCCGAATTACATACC
>RYWC01000088.1 GCA_003979335.1 Clostridia bacterium | reverse complement strand
TGCGGCATATATGGGGGGCAATTAAATAAAAGTGAGGAAATATGAGGGCAATTTTACACGCTGATAAAAATTGGGGCATAGGAAAAAATAACGGTTTGATGTTTAAAATTCCTGCCGATATGAAATTTTTTAAAGAAACTACTACGGGCAACGTAGTTGTTATGGGTAGCAATACTTTAAAGTCTTTTCCTAACGGCAAGCCGTTAAAAGACAGGCTTAATATTGTGCTTTACCCCGACGGCGAGGACAGAGATGATTGTAAAATTGTACGTTCGCTTGACGAGCTTTTTGCTGAAATTAAAAAATTTCCGCCTGAAAAAGTTTTTGTAATCGGCGGTCAGATGATGTATAAAACTCTGCTTAATTATTGCACGGAAGTTTTAGTCACTAAGGTTGAAGCGGAGGGCGATGCGGACGCGTTTTTTGAAAATCTTGATAAAAATCCTGATTTTGAACTTATTTCGGTCAGCGAACCCGTGGAGACGAACGGTTACATTATAAGTTTTACGACATACAAAAATTTAAAAGTAAAAGCGTATTGATATATGAGTAAAAAGGGTACAATTGCAATTTTAACCGTAAATATTTTACTCTGCATTGCCGCCATACTGCTTACATATTTTTTTATGGGCAGTTGGGGAGTATTTGTACGCGTTGTTTTTTATGCGGTATCGGGCGTAGGGATAGCGGTAAGCGCTGTAACTTTTATTTTCAAAAAAATTCCCATTTTAAAGACAGCTTTTATTTTAATTATCGTCGCAATTGTTTTTCTTGCCGCGTTTATTGCAATAAGCGAATTGGGGCACTTGAACGATTATGAAACGGACGAGGAAAAGATAGACGCGCTTATAGGCATAATTAACGGCACGGGCGCGTGGGGAATGCTTGTGTTTTTCCTTTTGCAAGTGTTGCAAATAGTAATTTTGCCGCTGCCTGCGGTCGTTTGTTATGTTCCCGGCGCGCAGATATGGGGACCGCTTGTTGCAACTTTGCTTGCTTCGGCAGGCGTGCTTGTCGGCTCGGTTATTGCATATTTTATAGGAAGAATTTGGGGTAAAAAAGCGGTTATTTGGATTGCGGGAAAGGAAACAACCGAAAAATATTCGGCTATTTTCGGTAAAAAAGGTAAAGTAATATTTGTTTTAATGCAGATTTTGCCCTTTTTCCCAGACGACATATTGTGTATGGTTGCAGGGCTTACAAGTATGAACTTCTTGTTTTTCTTCGTGTCCATATTAATAGTCCGCCCTATAATTATTGCTGCTTACTGCTATCTCGGCAGTGGCGACGTTATTCCTTTCGAGGGGTGGGGAATTGCCGTCTGGGTAACTATTTTTGCTGTTTGCATAGCTCTTGCGGTGCTGTCGTTTAAATATCAGGACAGGTTTGAAAAATGGCTTATAACGAAGTTTTCAAAAAAAGGCAAGACTGCAACCGTAAACAGTGAAGAAATTGTTTCGCAAGTTGCTGAAGCGAATACGGTTCAGGCGGAAGACTGCTTACCCGATATTAAAGAACAAGAAGCGGAAGACAGCAGCAATACGGCGAGCGACGAGAAGCTAAGCGAACCGCCGTCTGACGAATAAAAACGAATAAATAATTATGAAACACCGTGCAGGCGTGAAACAACACGCCTGCACGGTGTTTTTTCATATAATACATTGATTGATTTTTACTTGGAGAAGTACTTTAAATGGATTGGTTAAATAATTTTACGGGCTGGCAACTTGCGCTTATGGCAACGGGTTTTACTTGGTTTCTTACGGCGTTGGGCGCATTGCTCGTATTGTTTTACAAAAAAGTAAGCGCGACAACCTTTTCCTTTATGATGAGCAGTGCGGCAGGGATAATGCTGGCTTCCACTTTCTTTTCTCTATTAATGCCTGCAATGGAAATGGTTGAAGATTATTCGTATCTTATTTTGACGGGCGGTTTTATTTTAGGCGGAGCGCTTATTATCGTAACAGATATCGTAATAAATAAACTGCACCTTTTTTCCGGTAGTGCCAATAAGCGAAGTTGCGCCGTTATGTGTATTGCCGTAACCATGCACAACATTCCCGAAGGAATGGCGGTGGGGGTTGCTTTCGGCGCGCTTGCCTCAGGGCAGACGGTCGAAGCTGTTGCCGCTATAATGCTTGCAGTCGGAATAGGCATACAGAACTTTCCCGAAGGTATGTGCGTAGCGTTTCCTCTCCGTGCAAACGGGATTTCACGCGGTAAGTCTTTTTTAATCGGACAGCTGTCGGGCGCTGTTGAAATAGTCGCCGGCGTTATCGGCGCGCTCGCCGTAACTGCGGTAAGCGGAATACTTCCCTGGGCGCTATCGTTTTCGGCAGGCGCAATGCTTGCAGTAGTTTGTTCGGAATTAATTCCCGAAAGTTTTGCGCAGGGAAAGGTAAAAGCGACAATAGGGGTAATAGCCGGCTTTTCGCTTATGATGATTCTGGATTTGGCTTTTGGCTGACGTTTTTTATCTGTTGAAATTCCCCTGTTTTCTTTTACTTTAGTTTTGATTTTAGAAGCTTTTAAAGGTTACATAATTTGTGTAAAAATACAGTTGCCCCCCATATATGCCGCAGTTTTGCGCGTTTCATAAAAAACAAGAAGGATAAATGCGCGAATAATTACTAAATTTTTCCGCAAATTATTTGTATGGAAAAAGGCAGCAATAAGAAGACGGCTATAATAGTGGGCGGCAGTTCAGGAATAGGCTGTGAAACTTGTTTTAAACTTGTAAACCGCGGCTGGAACGTGGTGAATATTTCGCGCACGCCCTGTAAAAATGCAAAAGTGGTTAATACAGAGGCGGACGTTTCAAAGCCTGAAATGTTAGAGGAAGCAATAAAATCGGCAACTGAAAGATACGCTGTTGCGGCTCTTGTTTACAGCGCAGGTTTTTCAATGGCGGCGCCAATCGAATATGCAAAAGAAAGCGATTACCGCTATCTTTTTGACGTAAATTACTTCGGCGCGCTCAAAAGTATGCAATGCGTAATTCCTGCGTTCAAAAATGTAGGAGGCAGAATAATTCTTGTCGGCTCATTGGGCGGAGATTTGCCTATTAGCTTCGACAGTTTTTATTCTTCCTCCAAAGCCGCTTTGGAAATGCTTTGCCGCGCGGCTTATTCCGAATTAAAACCTTACGGCATAAAGGTTACGGGGCTTCTTCCCGGCGGCACGGCTACGGGTTTTACGTTCAAAAGAAAGGTTTACACCAACGAAGAAAATAAGTCTTATTCGGGAAAGGTAAACCGTGCGGTTGCGGCTCTCGCCAATATGGAGCAGGGCGGAATGCAACCTGCCGCTGTTGCCGAAATTATTTATAACCTTATAATTGCGGACAAGCCCCCAGTAATAAAAATCTGCGGAGCGAAAAATACAGCATTCAGACTTTTTTCAAGGGTTATGCCTGAAAAAGTTACGCTTAAAATAAACGAAAGGATGTACAACCAATGAAAAAAGAGTTTGACTTGACCCGAAGAGACGAGCGTGAAACCTTGATTAAGCCTCAAAAAATTGGAGGAGAAAGAAATGACAGGGAAATCCCGTGAAAATTATAATGAAAACTATTTGAATTACATTAAAACACAGGACCCACCCACACAGCATTTTAAAAATTGCGCCGCAGCTTTCGGCGTCGGCGGACTTATTTGCTGTATAGGTCAGTTTATTCGCTATATGTTTGAATTTGCAGGGCTTTCGGGCGACGAGCTTGCCGGCGCGACTTCGATTGTATTGATATTTTTGGGCTGTTTTCTTACGGGACTCGGCGTGTACGACAGAATAGGCAGATATGCCGGCGCAGGGTCAATCGTTCCTATAACGGGTTTTGCGAACAGCGTCACTTCGCCTGCCGTCGAATTTAAGACGGAAGGGTGGATTTACGGCATGGCGGCAAAGATGTTTACAGTCGCCGGCGCAATAATAGTTTTCGGGGTTTTTTCAGGCGTTTTGGTCGGTCTGGTCTACTTTTTTATTTGATAGACCCCAATATATGCTTGAATT
>RYWC01000087.1 GCA_003979335.1 Clostridia bacterium | reverse complement strand
TTGATTTTATCTATCGCCCGTTTAAGCGTTGCGACATTCCAACAGACGTGTCCTGCCGCGCCTTCCATTCCGACAAAGACGCCGAGCTCGTTTGCGTAAGCGGCAAGTTCTTTGAACGTTTCCGCTACCGTCTGCAAAGCTTCTTCCGTTCTGTTAAGAGGGTTATAGGTCCACTTGTCGTCGTTAAACGAACCCGTCTCGGAACCGACGATATTACAGCCGAGGTTTTTTGAATATTTGATATAATCTTTAAATACGGCTTTGCACCTTGCAACCTTTTCTTTGTCCGAATGCACTGGATTGAAATAGGCGCCTATGAGCGGCACCGCTATGTTTGCGGCTTTAAGCGCGTCACCTATTTGGGCTGAGTTTTCCTCTGTAAGCGCCCCGGGCGCGTACTTTATTTCGTCCATAAACTTATACGCGACAAGCTGTACGGCGGAAATGCCGCACGTCTTTGCTTTTTCTATCGCGCCGTCAAGCCCTTTTACGCCCAAATCGTGGGTGCGGAAAGCAATTTGCAAATTATACCTCTGTTTTTTGTTTTAGGCGCACCCGAAATTAAAATTACAGATTGCGCGCGCCGCCTTATCGCCTATGCCGTAAAGGCGCTTTTTATTATCTGCCGCGCGCCTTGTATGCTAAGCTTCGCCAAAAGCAAAAAACTTTCATCAAGCCCAAGACGCGCAACAGTATAATTTCAGTTTATTTAATAATTATCTCTGAACTCTGCCCGAGCCGTCGCCGCCTGCAAGCGCTTCCACTTCCTTTCTGGAAACAAGGTTGAAGTCGCCGGGGATTGTGTGTTTGAGCGCCGAAGCCGCAACGCCGAATTCAAGCGCGGACTTGAAGTCCTTGCCGTCAAGGAATCCTGTGATTACGCCGCCTGCAAAGCTGTCGCCGCCGCCCACTCTATCAACAATGGGATGAAGCGTATAGGTTTTGGAATGATAAAATTCCTTATCTTTTGCACTGTAAATGCAAGCCGACCAGCCGTTGTCCGATGCGGAACGGCTTACGCGGAGAGAGGATACGCAGTACTTGAAGCTGGGGAACTTTTTAACCATCTGTTCGAAGATATCTTTATAGCCTGCAAGCTCCAATTCGCCGCTGGTAACGTCCGTCTTGCCGGGCTTGAAGCCGAGAACGAGGTCTGCGTCCTCTTCGTTGCCGATACATACGTCAACGTACTGCATAAGGTTGGTCATAACCTTTTTAGCTTTTTCGCTGGACCAGAGCTTTTTACGGAAGTTGAGGTCAACCGAAACGGTAACGCCGTGTTTTTTAGCGACTTTCAAAGCTTCTTCGGTGAGAACTGCCGCGCTGTCCGAAACTGCGGGGGTAATACCCGTGAAGTGGAACCAGTCTGCGTCCTTGAAGATAGCGTCGAAATCAAAGTCCTTAGCCGTTGCGGTGGTTATGGATGAGTGCGCCCTGTCGTAAACGACTTTCGAAGGTCTTATCGAAGCGCCCGTTTCGAGATAATAGATACCGAGACGTTCGCCGCATCTTGCGATATGGCAGGTTTCTACGCCGTATTTGCGGAGTGAAGCTACTGCGCATTCGCCAAGCTCGTTGTCGGGAACCGCGGTAACGAATTCAGCGTTATGTCCGTAATTTGCGCAGGAAACCGCAACGTTTGCTTCGCCGCCGCCGTAGTTTATATCAAACTCGTCAGCCTGAATGAACTTTTCGTTGTTGGGTGTTGAAAGGCGGAGCATAATTTCGCCCATAGTTACTATTTTTTTCATTTAATTTTTCTCCTTAAAATAAAATGTGTTTGTTATGTTTACGGAATTTTCCGTTTAATCCTGATATTATTTTTTGAGGACGAGATGAACTGCAAAACCGCCGAATTCGTGTTTGAGATAGGCAACGTTCATAACACCGTCTGCATTGTATTTAATGGAAGTTTCGTCAACGGCGTAGCCGCGCAACTGTAAGTGATAGAGCGCGCGTTTTACGGAGTTTGCCGCAATCGCAATATGTCCGTGCGTGCCTTTGAAAGGCTTTTTCATCATTTCCATATAGGTTGAAGAGAACACCGAGCTGTTGCCTACTTTTTTCGCAAAACCGAAAGCTTTGCCGAATTCGTCCGCAACGGTCTCCGCTTCTTCGGGGTTTGCGCAGTTCAGCCCGACGTGCACCATTTCAAAGCCGAGCATTTTATCTACCGCCTGTCTGCAAAGTTCGGTTATCCCCGACCAGTCTCCTGCGTTTATAAGCGCGGGCGGAACAATCCAGCTTCCGCCGCAACAAACTACTTTTTTAAACGCAAGGTATGTATTGAGGTTGTCCGCCGTAACTCCGCCCGTAGGCATAAAACGCATTTGAGAATAAGGGGCGGAAACGGCTTTTATATACGCAAGTCCGCCGGCTTGTTCCGCAGGGAAAAACTTGGCGAAGTCCAGCCCGAGTTCCATAGCCTGTTCGATTTCGCTTGCCGATGAAAGCCCCGGTGCGAAAGGAACGCCTTTGTCGAGGCAGTGTTTTACGACTTTGGGATTTAGACCGGGCGCTACGCAGAACTTTGCGCCTGCCTTGATTGCCGCGTCCGCCTGTTCGCATGTAAGTACGGTGCCTGCGCCGACAAGCATATCGGGATAAGCTTTGGTCATGCGCTTTATGACTTCGTCCGCGCCCTTTGCGCGGAAAGTTACTTCTGCGCAGTTTATGCCGCCGTCGCGGAGAGCTTTTGCAAGGTTTTCGGCATCCTCAACCTTATCCAATTTAATTACGGGAACAATTCCTACGTTCTCAAGAGTATCGACAAGAGCGTCGCATTTTTCTTTTACGGTCATTTAATCCTCCCTTTTAAACGGCTTTAAGCGCGCGGATTTTCTGCCGCACTGCCGTTACGTCATTTTTATACACAATAATTATAACACCGCCCGATTTTAAGTCTATATACAAAACGGACATATTTATTCATTTTTAAGACATACAAAAATATTAAACCCCGTGCGTATTTTTCCGCACGGGGTTTAAAAAATTCAGTTACCAGTGTACAGCGTTACCTTCGCCGTCAAAACGAAAATAGCCGCCGAAAGTCCATTCGAAGCCGTCTGGCGAGGGGGCTGAATCTGCGCTGACAAAATAATGGGTTTTACCGTCGAACCACCATACCCTGTCGTATATTTGTCCCTGCAATTGTCCGCCTGCCTTTACGTTTGCAATCATATCTTCCATACTTCCGTTATAATAAACGTTTTTAAAGTTTACGTTGAAAGAGAACGCCGAAGTACTGCTTGATACCACGGTAAAAGTTTTGCTTAAAATTATAACCGTTTGAAGCGTAACGCCCTTACAATTGCTTGTACAGGTAAATGCCGAGCTTGCGACCTTTTTAACGCTTTCGCCAAAAGTTATCTGTTTAAAACCATCGTACTTGTAAAACGCGTAATCTTTTATTTCTTCGACGCCGTCGATTGTCACATTGCCTGTAACGGGTTTGCCATCCGCATAAAGCACGGCTTTTTTATCTTCCTCCGCAGTCCTTGCGCTTACAGGGTTGGCAAATCCGTTTCCGAATTCTATCAAACCCCACTGACCGACCGAACCGCCGTAATTTACCCTTTCTATTGCCTTACAGGAAGAAAACGCGCCTGCGCCTATTTTGGTAAGGGAATGGGGGACCGAAAGGGTGCAAAGCGACGTACAGTCTCCGAAAGCCAGATTGCCCATACTTTCAAGCCCCTCCGGTAAATCGATTTCTGTAATATTGCTGCAACCGTAGAAAGCCGACTCCCCTATCGTTTTAACGTTCCTGCCGAAAGTTACCGACTTGACGGCAGTATTTTTTGAAAACTGAGTATAGCCCAGAACGGCGTCGGGAATTTGCGTTACAGAATCGCCGAAAACAATTTCCGCGGTTCCGTCAGCGAAACTTACAAAAGCCGATTTTTCCAATTTGAAATTGTTGCTGTCAATGATTATTTTCTTTAAATTCGGGCTTTTGTAAAAAATGTAACTGTCCGATTGAAGTTCGACGTTTACTCCGCTTCCAAACTCCACCT
>RYWC01000086.1 GCA_003979335.1 Clostridia bacterium | reverse complement strand
GAAAAAAGCAAATTATGTAAGCTTATTTTTGACAATTTGTCCTGCTTTTAGCATAATTTAAGCAATCATTATTATTTTTCTTACAATTGACAACTTCGACAAAATATGATAAAATGCTGATTAGAGTGCATTTGCGCGCTTTGCCAAGGGGATTATTATGAGCGTATTATTATGTGATTCCAATTGCGAACTTTGGTTTGACAGAGCCGAAGAACTCGGTCTTGACTATATTTCAATGCCCTATTGCTACGACGGGCAGGAATATAATTATGATTTGGGCAAGCAGACGGATTTTAAGAAGTTTTACGCTTCCGTAAGGGGCGGAACCGTCCCCAAAACCATGGCGTTAAACCCCGAAAACTACAAAGATATTCTGACCCCCTATTTCGCGGCAGGGGAGGACGTTTTATATGTCAGCTTTTCGCACGCGATGAGCGGCACGTTCAATCAGCTTCAAACTGCGTTGGACGAGCTTAAAGTACAGTTTCCCAACAGGAAGTGCACCGTTTTCGATACCAAATCTATTTCTTTGGGCGCGGGTATTCAGGTCGAAGCCGCAGCCGAAATGAAGAAAAACGGAGCTTCGGACGGGGAAATAATTCAATTTTTAAAGAATTTTACCGAACGCGTATGCGTATATTTCGTTGTGGACGACCTTATGCACCTTAAAAGGGGCGGCAGGCTTTCGGGTACTGCGGCGGTTGCAGGTACGGTGCTTAGTCTTAAACCTATGCTTACGACCGACGCAAAGGGCGGACTTGCCGTTTGCGAAAAAATACTCGGACGCAAAAAAGCGATAAGAACGCTTGCCGGCAGGGCGGCTAAATTGCTTACGGATACGTCCTATCCCGTATACGTTGTCGACGCGGACTGTAAAGAAGACGGCGACGCGCTTGCCGCAATCATTTCAGAGCGCCGTCCCGACGCGAAAATAAAAAGGCAGACCGTGGGTCCCGTAATCGGCTCGCATTGCGGACCGGGCACGCTCGGCATTATTTTCATCGGCGACGAGCGCCCTATTTCAATCGGAGAATAATAAATGATAAAAGTTAAACAAATTTCCTTAGATTCAAAAAAGGACAAGAAAAAGTTTTTCAAATTCCTAATTGACCTTTACAAGGGCAATCCTTACGCTTGCCCTAACTTATATATGGATGAATTCGCAGAGTTCGACCCCGAAGTAAACGATGCGTTCCGTTTTGCCGACTGCAAAATGTTTTTAGCTTACAAAGACGGCAAAATCGCAGGAAGAATAGCAGGCATATGGCACAGGGGCGCGAACGAGAAGTTCGGTTACAGTCAGTTGCGCTTTACGCGTTTCGACGTAATCGACGATTTCGAAGTTACCAAAGCTTTGTTTGCAGAGCTTTTCAAGTGGGCGGAAGAACTCGGAATGGAAGAGATTATCGGACCTATGTCATTTTCCGACCTCAACGAAGAGGGAATGCTTATAGACGGGTTCGATAAGGACAGTTCGTATATTGAAATTTACAACTATCCTTACTATGTCGAGCATATGGAAAAACTCGGCGCGTACAAAGTTGTCGACTGGAACTGTTTCGTAATGAAAGTGCCCGAAACGCACGACGAAAAATTCCAAAGGCTCAGCAACGCCATACAGAAAAAGAACGGTTATGAATTTGTTGACGTAGCTTATCTTTTAAAACACGATAAGAAGAAGTTAAGCGAATACATTATGCAGTGCCTCGACGTGCTTGACGAAGCTTACGCGCCGTTATACGGCACATCGCCCATAAACGAAAAGCAGAAAAAGCGTGAAATGGACACCATCTATCAGGTGCTTATTCCCGAGCTTGCGGCAGTCATTTTAAAGGACGATAAGGTCATAGCTTACGGCTTTATGATGCCGTCAATTAACGAAGTTATGCAAAAGGGCAGGGGAAGCATATTTCCTCGCGGCATAATTCCTTATATCAAGGCTATGAAGCACGTCCGCGTCGCCGATATGATGAGTATAGGCGTAACCAAAGAACACAACAATAAAGGCGCCGTGGCAATGATAATCAATCACTGCCTTGAAGGTTTGCGTAAACTCGGCGTTAAATACGTTGAAACGGGACCTATGCTCGAAAACAACAACCATATTTTAAACCTTTGGAAAAAGTTCAATCCAGAACTTGCAAAACGCCGCCGTTGCTGGGGAATGAAAGTTGCGGACTATGACAAAGAAAAGGGCGTTGTCGTGGTCAACCGCCCGTCCGTCAGCGCGGAAGAAACGACCGAAAGCGTAAAAAACGATGATTGAGGTCAGGCAGATATCCCTTGATTCCAAAAGGGATAAAAAGAAGTTCTTCAAATTTGTTTTCGACTTGTATAAGGGCAACCCTTACATCTGCCCCAATTTCTATATGGACGAATTTTCGGAATTCGACCCCGAAGTAAACGACGCTTTCCGTTTTGCCGACTGTAAAATGTTTTTAGCTTACAAGGAAGGGAAGATTGTCGGCAGAATAGCCGGCATATGGCACAGGGGCGCTAACGAAAAGTTCGGCTACAAACAGTTGCGCTTTACGCGGTTCGACGTTATAGACGATTTCGAAGTTACCAAAGCTTTATTTGCTGAATTGTACAAGTGGGCAGAAGAGCTTGGAATGGATGAAATAATCGGACCTATGTCCTTTTCCGACCTCAACGAAGAGGGTATGCTTATAGACGGGTTTGATAAGGATAGCTGTTACATAGAAATTTACAATTATCCTTATTACGTCGAACATATGGAAAAGCTCGGCGCGTACAAAGTTGTCGACTGGAACTGTTACCGCATTAAAGTGCCCGAAAAGCACGACGAAAGATTGCAGAGACTCAGCGAAAAAATTGCTGAGCGCAACGGATACGAGCTTGTGAACGTGGCTTATCTTTTAAAGCACGATAAGAAGAAGTTAAGCGAATACATTTTGCAATGTATGGACGTGCTTGACGAAGCTTTTGAGGATTTGTACGGTACTTCGCCTTTAAGCGATAAGCAGAAAAAACGTGAAATGGATACGGTTTTTCAGGTGCTTGTGCCCGAGTTTGCAGGTATTGTTTTAAAGGACGGCAAGGTAATAGCTTACGGGCTTATAATACCGTCTATGAAAGAGGTTATGCAAAAGAGCAGGGGAAATATTTTTCCTCGCGGCATAATTCCTTATATAAAAACTATGAAGCATTGCCGGATTGCGGATATGCTCAGCGTGGGCGTTGCAAAGGACCACGCAAATCAGGGCGCTGTGGCTATTATTATGAACAGCTGTCTTAAAGGGCTTATTTCAAGGGGGGTTAAATATCTCGAAACGGGACCCGAACTTGAATCGAACAGCAATGTTCAGAACCTTTGGAAAAACTATGAAAGGGAGCTTTTAAAGCGCCACCGTTGCTGGGGACTTAAAGTCGACCGCGGCGACAACGCCGAAAAAAGCACAGAAGAATAGCTTTTGAAATTTTATAATTGAATATAAATCCGCCGCCTATATGTAATTAATTTATGTAACTTTTCAAAGTGGGAGGTGGAATAGAAAAGGCACGGCATAACGCCGTGCCTTTTAAGTTGTTTTAGTGTGTTCATAACGTCGAATTGTCATTTTTGAATATAATGAAACGCCAATTGCGGTTATGGTGCTGAGTGGGGGATTTATTTCCCGCTTGCAAATATTTTGATTGCTTCAAAATCGACTTCTTTGACCGAAAATTCTCTCGTTTTCCTTGCGTTTAAATTCAGCCGCCGAATACGGCTTTTAAAATCAGACCGAATATAAACGTTGCGAAAGCGCCTATAAACGCCAGAAAAATTTTAAAAGTAATGTCGCGCTGTTTCTTTTTTGCTTCGCGCTTGAACGCGAAACCGCTTTCTTTAAGGTTTATAACGTACATTCTTTCGCCCTTTCTTTCCGATTGTATAAGGTCGAAATACCCGTCGCATTTAAGCGCGTTTAAAATATCGTCTAACTTTTCCTGATTGAGTTTGTTTTTTGCAGGAAGAACGGACAGAATGTCAAGGGGGGAAACAAGGCAACCGTCGGTGCCGTCGCAAAGACTGTACACCGCGGACATAACCTCGTTTTCATG
>RYWC01000085.1 GCA_003979335.1 Clostridia bacterium | reverse complement strand
TACTTATCGTATGGTGCTTTTATACGTTATTTTTACCGTATATATTTTTGCAGTAAACTTTTACGCCGTGGTGCTTTTAAAATCCCAGAAAGACGAATTCGGGGAAAACGAACAAAAACCCACCGGAGACGGAAAAATTATACTTACTGCAATTCTCGGCGGAGCGCTGGCAATTTATATAAGTATGTTCTGCATGCGATATAGGTTAAAAAACATCCTTTTTATGATACTTATGCCGGTTATCGCCGTGCTGAACGTGTACTTTTTTTACCTTGCGTACCGTTCGGGAATGACATTCCTCGTTGTACGATAAAAATACACAATATTTACAAAAACTATTTTAATTATAACACAACATATTGACAAAATAAAATGTTTGCGCAAACATTTTTTGAAAATTAAGCGTAAAAATTTTACAATTGTCCGTTTTAAACACTTGACAAACAAAAAATGCCGTTTATTAACCATTTAACAATATAAATAGCGCCGCGATTTAAATACGCGGCGCTATTATTTTATGATTTTTTGTTTTCTTCCGAGACATCCGATTTTTCATTTTTTTCCTTAAGCAGGTCGCGTATTTCCGCAAGAAGCTGTTCGGTTGTAACAGCCGCTACTGCAGGAGCCTGCGCTTCGGGCGCGTCTATTTCTGCTTTGGCTTTTGCCGCCTCTTCTTCGGTCAACTCGCCTTTTTTAAGCTTCTTATCGATAGCTTTTTTCTGCTTGTCCGCAAGTTTTTTACCGCCTGCACGGACGGAAATTATGGTTTTTACCACACAGAAAAGTATGAACGCAACAAGAATAAAGTTAATAACCGCAGTTATAAACGCACCCCAGTTTATATAAATGGATTTAGCCATATCGAGAGCGTTTGTCGCCTCATCGTAAACAGGTTTAAGCATAGTAACGGCGTCTTCGAGCCCTGAGCCCGTGCCGGCAAGCAACCAGTTAATTAAGGGCTGAAGAATCTGGCTTGTCAAAGCGGTAATGATTGCGGTAAACGCGCCGCCTACGATTACGCCGACAGCCATATCCAAAACATTGCCGCGCGTTATAAAATCTTTAAATTTTTTAAAAAACTTTTTCATAAATTTCTCCTTGTTTCATTTTTGAATATTATAAAATCAAGCGCAGTCCGCTGTCAAGCGATTAAAACCGAAACAAGCTTCTCCCTCAATGCGCTTTTATCGTTTTCGTCCGTTCTGATATCCAACGCCGCTTCCCCCTGCCTGATTACAATTATTCTTTGAGCAATGTTAATAGCTTCGTCCACATCGTGAGTCACGAAAAGCGCAGTTCCTTTAATACTGCTTAACACATCTTTGAACAGCTTTGAGATTTCCGCCTTAAGCTTTAAATCAAGCGAAGAAAAAGGTTCGTCCATAAGAATTATATCGCCGCCGTAAAGAAAAGCGCGCGCAAGCGAAACCCTTTGCGCCTGACCGCCCGACAGAGCTACGGGAAACTCATTCTTTTTTTCAGTCAGGTTGACCCTTTTTAACATTGAATCTATCAAGTTGTCATTCTTACAGACAAGCTTTAAGTTGCCGCAGACCGTCAAATTCGGCACAAGCCGAGGCGTCTGAAAAACATATGCGCATTTTAGCACGGGTATTTGACCTTTGAAATCGGTAAGACGGGCAATACAGTTCAAAAGCGTAGTTTTGCCGCTTCCGCTTTCGCCTAAAATACAGGTAATTTCCCCCTCAATCAAATCAAGATTGAAATTATCATATACTTTTAATTGACCGTAGTTTTTACAAAGATTTTTTATTTCAATCATTTTACACCGCCGCGCCATTTTACATTTAACCTTTTAAGTTGCGACAACGCGACATCTGCCGCCAGCCCCGTCAGCACAGCGACAACGGTAAGCGCCGCAAGACGCGGCATTTCCAAAAAAGCGCGCGCGCTTTGCATCATTCCGCCTAAACTGTTGTAAGTATTGGACATCACTTCCGCAGAAATCATAATTTTTAACCCGAGCGAAACGTTTGCGCCGACCTGAGAAAAAATGTCGGGAGAAATCTGCGGCAGATAAATTTTGAAAAGTCTTTCTTTTTTTGAAACACCGTAAAGCTTTGCCATCTGTATAAGTTCTGCGCTTACCCCGTCGCAAGCCGCGGTCATCTGCGAATAAATCATCGGGAGCAGCACCAAAACCGTAACAATTACAGGCGCAACTTTAGCATTTGTCCATATTAATAAAAGCAAAATCACGGCAAGCGTCGGAACCGTGCGCAGAAAAACCATAAAAGGCTTTATTATCGCCGCGGCAGATTTGCTTAAAGCCGAAACGCAAGCTAAAAGGGCGGCAAGCAGAAAAGAAATCAGAAACGCTTCAAAAGTCCTTAAAAGCGTAAAGCCGAAAGCTTTCCAGAACTCCGCCGAACAAAGACATTGCCAAAAAGCCGCGGCGGTATCCGTAAAAGAGGGAATGACATAATCGTTGCCCACCGAATAATAAGCAATAATCCAAGCAATCCACATAGCCGCAACAGCCGCTACGGAAAAAATTATATTAAGTTTTCTCTGTGTAAAAAACTTTTTCATTGAAGTTCTTCAAAATCTATGCCGTTATCTTTAAGAATACATTTCAACGTTAGTCCGGGCACTTGGGCAAGATTTACCACGCCCACCGTTTTACCGCGCAACGAGGACAAGTTTTGTTTAGTGATTTTCTCACCTGCCGATGAAACAAAAAATAAATTTCCGTGCGTAAGCGCACCCAGCATTTTGTATTTTTCACCGTTTCCCAGAAGTTTTACCGCAAGATTTACAGGCAGAACGCATACATCCGCTTTAGGGTTAGCGCCCGTGACGTAAGTCTGCACGGTGCTTGCGTCCACGATTTCGTATACCATCTCGGCGCCGTTTATTTCAGCCCCGGTTTCCGTCATCAGTTCCGCCAAGCCCAAAGCAGGAGCGCCGTCAGGCGCATAAACTGAGATTTTGCCGTCATACGTTGCCGCGCCGCAATTTACGTCCTCGGCAAAAAAACCGTCCGACGGCAAACCGAAGCCAACGCCTCCCAAACCGTTCAATTTATCCATGAAGGATATTACCTCATCTTTACAATCCCACGCGTCTATAAATTTAACGGAACAGTTTCTTATTACCTGTTTGTTTAAATTTTTTGCCGTAAACATCGGAGACATTCCGTCGCCGAGATGTACTCGCACGACTTCCGCAATGCTTTCCGGCGAAGTTTTCTCATCAAGAAGCCAAGCCGCGCCGCTTTTCAGCTTATCCGCAAAAACTTGAGCAAAATAATGATTGGCGATTTCTTTTTTTGCAACAACAACCGCCTGAGGATAACCGCCGCCTCCGTAAAGATTTTGCAAGTCTCCGGCAAAATCCAAACCTGAAATTGCGTTTACTTTAGTGCTAGCCGCCGGTTCGGGCACGACAAAATAATCTATACCTCCGCGCACACCAACCTCTACGGCGCTGACCGACACAAGTCTTACAGCAGAACTATCACTTACACCGCACGCGGTAAAGCAGACAGCCGAACAAATACAAACAATCGCGGTCAAAATGCTTAAAACAAATTTTTTCATATTCAGCGCTCCTTTCAAGACCTGTGCATTAACGTTTTTGCCGTAACGCCCTTCAGCATTCCTATTTTGCCCGTCAATTTATTTATTACCTCGGCAGGCGCGTCCATTGCCACGCTTATTACCGAAACGCATTTTTCTTTGTACGGTACACCCATTCTGCCGATAATATATTCGCCGAACTCGGTCAAAAGGGCGTTTACCGACGGACTAGCCTCTCTGTCTCCTACAATTATACTGATTACTGCAAGTCTGTTTTCAGACATAAAAAAATACCTCGCTTAAAAAGTCAAGGCAAAGGCAAAAACGCATACCTAAAGTATGCTTCAATTTTACCTTTACCCTCAGGACGAACCTTTGGATTCAGACAAGCAAATTATAGCACGGTAAAAAAAATTTTACAACTAAATGTATACGGTTGGAAATTTTTTACATACTTTTGTTATGAAAACTTTTATTCTGACTTTAACGGTTATAATTTTATCTTCGCTCGCCACGTTGAATACTTGCGCGGCAATAAGGCAGAACGGAAACAG